>DATMRM010000464.1:0-8282 GCA_035566155.1 Steroidobacteraceae bacterium
CAGCACATCGATACCGCGTGCCTGCGCTGCCTTGATCGAATCGAAAATTACGGCTCCCGGATCAGCGCCGGTCTGCTGCGCGCTGAACTGCGAGCCGGTGCGTTCGGCCCAGATATGCAACTGTTCGACGGCGGCCGCGCGAAATGTGTCGCCGGCCGCCAGCATCACATTCAGGTGCTGTTCGCGCAGCTGCCGGGCAAGCTTGCCGATGCTGGTGGTTTTACCGGAGCCGTTGACGCCAACGATCAGGATCACGTAGGGCTTGCGCATGCGGTCGATGGGCAGCGGCTGCTCGCACGGTTTCAGTATCTGCGTCAGACGTTCCCGCAGCGCGCCGAGCAGTGCCTCCACGTCGTCCAACTCGCGCAGACTCACGCGACGATTCAGATCCTTCAGAATGTCGCTGGTGGCCTCGACACCGACGTCCGCCATGATCAGACGGGTCTCGAGATCTTCCAATACGCCGGCATCGATCTTGCGCCCGGTCAGCAGGCTGCGCAGATCGCGTGCAATGGAGGCACTGCCGTGATTGAGGCGCGCTTTCAGACGCGCGAAAAACCCCTTGGGCTCATTCGAATCTGGCATGAGGGCATTGTCGCACGGACGCATTCCTCAGAGCTGCGGTAGGCTAGCGCGGTGAAACGCCAGGAGCGGACGCTGCGGATCATTGCCGGCCAATGGCGCGGGCGGAAGTTGCGGTTTCCGGAAGGCGAAATCCGCCCGACAGCCGATCGCGTGCGAGAGACGCTGTTCAACTGGCTGCGCACCCGCATCCAGGGCGCGCGCTGTCTGGATCTGTATGCCGGATCGGGCGCGCTCGGACTCGAGGCCCTGTCGCGCGGAGCCGGTTCGGTGGTATTCGTCGAACAGCAGCGCGCCGTGGCCAATGCGTTGCAGGCGTTGTTACAGCAGTGGGGCGCGGTGGGCGCGCAGGTTCACTGCCTCCAGGCGCGCGACTATCTCTCCAGGCCGCCCGGTGCCGGGCGCTTCGATGTGGTGTTTCTCGATCCGCCGTTTGCCGCCGGCAGCTCCGGCGAGTTGTTGGCAGCGCTGTCGGCCCTCGCTGGCGGCTGGCTTGCCCCACGGGCGACACTTTATGTCGAGCATTCGAAATCCGACGCGTCGCTCTGGTCCGAGCTGCAGTGGCGCGAACTGCGTGCCGGTACCGCGGGCGAGGTCAGGTATCATTTGCTGGAGGCCGCTGAGAGCTAGGGGGGATAGGCCGGCATGAAAACCAACGCAATGTATCCAGGCACCTTCGATCCGCTGACCCGCGGACACGAAGACATCGTGCGTCGCGCAGCCAGCATCTTTACCAATGTGCTGGTTGCGGTCGCAAGCAATCCCAACAAGAAGCCGATGTTTGACATCGACGAGCGCTGTCAGCTGGCCCGCACGGTACTGGCGGATCTGATCAATGTGGAGATCACCAGCTATTCGGGCCTGACGGTAGAGTTCGCGCATCAGCGTGGCTACAGCGTGGTGGTGCGCGGCTTGAGAGCCGTATCGGACTTCGAATTCGAGTTTCAGCTCGCCAGCATGGGCCGGCATCTGCAGCCGGACATCGAGACGGTGTTCATGGTGCCAAAGGAGAAGTTCACCTTCATCTCCTCTACCCGTGTCCGGGAGATTGCCGAACTGGGCGGTGACGTCAGCTCATTCGTGCACCCAGCCGTCGAGGCCGCCTTCAAGCAGAAGATGAAGCGCTGATCGCGGGGCGAAGCCGCGCGCATCGAATCAATACGCCAGTGCCACGCCTTCACGCCGCGGATCCACTCCGCCGTGCAAGGTTCCATCCGCATCCACTTTGACACCGGTCAGTCCGGATTCCTCGAACTGTCCGGGACGGATATTCAGACCGAGCGCATTCAGCTTCTCGAGCATGCCTGGCGCGAACTTGTCCGCTTCGCCCGAGAAGTTGGCGCCGTGCGCCACGAGGTTTGGCAGGCTGATCGCATCCTGCATCGACAGGTGCCAGTCGAACGTCCCGATCAGCGTCTTCAGCACATAGGAGATGATCGCCGGCCCTCCTGCGGATCCCACGGCGCCAACGAACCGTCCCTGGCGATCCAGCACGATGATCGGGGACATCGCCGAGCGTGGACGCTTGCCCGGTCCCACGGCGTTGGCCGCTTCCCCACCGTCACTGTCGCGCGGCGCGAAATTGAAATCAGTCAGCTGGTTGTTGAGGAAAAAGCCATCCACCATGCGACCGTCGCCGAAGATGCTTTCCACGGTCGTGGTCATGCAGACCACATTGCCGTCTTTGTCGACGATGATGAAATTGGTGGTGCCGCCGGGTTCGACGGTGTGATCGGCGCCGACCTTGCGTGCTCCGGGTGGATGACCGGCCTCGGGGGCGGACTCCGCGATGTGAGTGCCGATCAGCTTTGCGCGGTCGCGCAGATAGTTCGGGTCGAGCAGGCCATTGATCGGCACCGCGGTGGCGGCCGGATCTGCCACATAGCGATTGCGGTCGGCGTACATCAGCCGCTCGGCTTCACCCAGCTCAACCCAGCCCTGCGGATCGGCAGGACCGCGCGTGGCGATGTCGGTGTGCTCGAGAAGTCCGATCGATTCGAGCACCGCGATGCCACCGCCCGGTGGTGGTGGAGTGCACAGCCGATACCGCTCCCAGTCGCGGCACAGGGGTTCCGATTCGATCGGCCTATAATGCGCGAGATCATCGAGCGACAGTGAGCCTGGCAGATCGCCTTGGTGCACGCGATTGACGATGTCCTGCGCGACCGAACCGTGCAGCAGTGCATCAGGTCCCTGCGCGGCGATCAGCTGGAGCGTGCGGGCGTAGTCGGGATTCCTCAGTACGTCGCCGGTGGTATAGCGTGCGCCGTCCGGCTTGGTGAAATAGCGCATCGCGTCAGGTGCCGACGCCTGCGGAGCGCGACTCGATATCATGCGCGCGAGCCGTGGACTGACAGTGAAGCCTTCGGTGGCGAGTTGTTCGCCTTCAGCAAAGAGGCCCTTCCACGCGAGCTTGCCGTGTTCGTGCTGTAGCAGGTGCAGCACCGCGATGGCGCCGGGCACACCGGTCGAACGCCCGCTCAACACAGCGGCCGGATAAGACAACGGTTTGCCCTGATCGTCCAGAAACAGTCGATCGGTCGCGCCGGCGGGCGCGGTTTCGCGGCCGTTGTATGCGGAAATCTTGTGTGTACGCCCGTCGTAGTAGCTGATGAATGCACCGCCGCCCAGGCCAGAACTCTGCGGCTCGACCAGACCCAGCACGACCTGCACCGCGACCGCGGCATCTGCCGCCGATCCGCCCTGCTGCAGCACGTGCAGACCGGCTTGGGCGGCCAGCGGATTGGCAGCCACCACGATCGCGTGGCGCCCGGTCTGCAGAGTGCCCGGCGTCGGTGCGTCGGTCGCGCAGGCCAGCTGCGCGATCAGTGCAGCGCTCAAGGTGGCGGTCAACCGCGAGGCGATGCTCATGCGCGCCTCCGGCGCGTGGCAGGCGCGCGTTTGGCCTTCGCACGAGGTTTCGCCGCTTTGCGCGCGAGTTTGTTCTTTCGCGCCGCGGGCGGCTTCTGCAGGGCCAGTCGGGGCGGATTGCGCGGTTTGAATAGCAGGTTCTGCTTTGCCAGATCGTTGGCGCGCCACAAATACCAGGCCGCGATGCTGCGATAGGGCCTCCAGCGCTCGCCGAATTCAGCCAGTGCCTTCGGTGTCGGCATGCCCTTCAGTCCGTAGGCCAGGCGAAAACCGTTGCGGATACCGAAATCGTCCACCGGCAGTATGTCTGGCCGCTGCAGGTGAAACATCAGCAGCATCTCGACCGTCCAGCGTCCGACGCCACGCACTTGCGTCAGGCGCTCGATGATCTGCTCATCGCTGAGCGAATCGAGCCCTTGGCGACCAGGCACGACGCCGGTCAGTGCTTTGGCCGCGAGATCCTTGAGTGCCGCGATCTTGGCGTATGAGAAGCCGACGGCGCGCAGGCGTGCCTGGTCGGCACCGATGACATCTCGTGGCAAGGGGAATGGCGTTTCGTCAAACAGCGCCACGAAGCGCTTCAGGATGTTGTTGGCGGCCGTGGCGTGCAGTTGCTGATGCGCAATGGCGCGCGCGAGCACCTCGAACGGTGACTGCTCGAGCCGCGCGTCGGGTTCGTAGTGAACGGCTTTCTCGATCAGGCGCGCCATGATCGGATCGGTTTTCAACACTTTGTGGGCGGCGGTGGTTTTGAGCATCGTCAATGCTGACACTGTGGACAGAAGTAAGTAGAGCGCTGGCCCTGGGTGATCTTACGCACGAGCGTAGCGCACCGGCGACAGGCCTTGCCATCGCGTTCGTAGACGTAGAGCTTCTGACGGAAGTAACCCGGATTGCCGTCGGTGCCGACGTAGTCGCGCAGCGTAGTGCCGCCGGCACGAATCGCGGCCTGTAATGCTGCGCGTACCGCGCGCACGATGCGCGCGCACTCGGCGCGCGTCAGTTTGCGCGCCGCCCGGCGTGGGCTGACGCGAGCGCGGAACAGGGCTTCACTCGCGTAGATGTTGCCCACGCCGGTTACCAGCCGGCCATTCATCAGCACCTGTTTGATGGCGGCACTGCGCCGGCGCGTGAGGCGAAAGAGGTAGTCGGCATTGAAGGCGACATCGAATGGCTCCGGTGCCAGTGAGCGCAGCAGCCTGTGTGCGGCAGGGTCTTCGATCGTGTAGTGCAGACTGCCGAAGCGGCGCGGGTCGTTGAAACGCAGCGTGTGCCCGGAATCCAGCAGCAGATCAAACTGGTCATGGCTGATACGCTCGGTTTGCCCCGGCAGCAGTCGCAAACTTCCCGACATGCCCAGATGCAGGATCAGGGTGCCTTTGGTGAGGCGTAGTAACAGGTATTTGGCGCGTCGTTCCACTTCGACGATCTGTTGATCGGCCAGCTGTTGCGGCAGAGAACGGTCGATTGGCCAGCGCAGCCGGTGATCGTAGATACGAAACTCGCTGATGCGCAGACCCCGCGCTGCGCGTTCGATGCCGCGGCGGGTGGTTTCGACTTCTGGCAACTCTGGCATGCATCGACCTTAAACAAAAAACCCGCCTCGCGGCGGGTTTTACTGCGATCAGACAGGCGCGGCGCTACTTGATCTTCGTTTCCTTGTAGGCGACATGCTTGCGCACCACCGGGTCGTACTTGCGCACTTCCATCTTGTCCGGATGCAGACGCTTGTTCTTCATCGCGACGTAGAAGTGGCCGGTGCCGGCCGATGACAATAGTTTGACCTTCTCACGCATGATTCAAACCCTCAAATCTTCTCACCACGCGCCTGCATTTCGGCGATCACGGCTTCAAGACCCTTCTTCTCGATGGTGCGCATCGCGTTGGTCGAAATACGCAGGGTGACCCAGCGCTTCTCGCCCTCGAGCCAGAATCGCTGCGTATGCAGATTTGGCAGGAAACGACGCCGACGCCGGTTGTTGGCGTGAGAGACCGTATTACCCGTCACCGGACGCTTGCCGGTCACCTGACAGACGCGAGTCATAAGCTCAAAACCTCAACAATCAATACGTTACGCGCACATGGCCCGTCGCCGGAAGCGACGAAAGGGGCGCTTTATACCAGTACCTCAGCGACTTAGGCAAGCGAGGTGAGTGCGGCGGTGAAATTGGCTGGAATTTTTAAGATATATCTTACAGGTAACAGGGTCCCACCCCACGAACCTCGATCGTCGCCCACTCGGCCGCCGGGCATTGCCGCGCATATTCGAGCGCTTCGTCGCGGGTCCGGCAGTTCAGCAGAAAAAACCCTCCCACCAGCTCCTTGGCCTCAGCGAACGGTCCGTCCGTAAAGGTGGCTTTGCCCGACCGAACGTTCAGGCGCACCGCATCGTCGCTGCGCAGTGAGTTGCAGTCCACCAAAACACCCTTAACGCGTAACGATTCGCCGTAGTCCAGCATACGTTGGTAGACCTCTTTGCCCTGCTGCAGCGTTCGTGCGTCACGCTGGCCACTGGGTTCGACGATCAGAAGCATGTACGACATCAGACAGTCCCTCTCATGCAGGCGGCTGCGCGACGCTGCAGCAGCGCCCGCTCACGTTCATTCTGGGTCAACGTCGCGGCGCGTTCGAATTCACTGCACGCTTCCGCGATCCGACCGAGCTTTTGCAGCAGATCCGCGCGCACGCTCGGCAGCAGATGATAGGAGTCCAGGGCGCCGCCAGCGCTGAGCTGATCGGCCAATGCCAGCCCCGCGGCCGGACCGCGCGCCATGCCGACCGCGACCGCGCGATTCAGTTCGATGACCGGCGAGGCGGTCAGGTGGACGAGCTCTGCATACAACCCTTCGATAGCCGGCCAGTCGGTATCGCCGGCAGCGGCTGCGCGTGCATGACAGGCCGCGATCTGCGCCTGCAGTACATACGGTCCGCGCGTTTGCTTGAGTGCATCGACGCGAGTGAGTGCATTCAGCCCTCTTTGTATCAGCAGGCGATTCCAGCGTGTGCGGTCCTGATCGAACAAGAGTATCGGATCGCCCCGGGCGTCCACGCGCGAGCCAAAGCGCGAGGCCTGTATCTCCATGAGTGCAACCAATCCATGAGCTTCCGCGTCGTCGGGTGCCAGTTCCGCCAGGATGCGTCCGATGCGCAGCGCTTCTTCGCACAATGCGGGGCGCATCCAGTCGTTGCCGGCCGTGGCTGAATAGCCTTCGTTGAAGATGAGATAGATGACTTCCAGCACCGAGGCCAGGCGACTCTGGCGCTCGTCGGCAGAGGGAATTTCAAACGCGACACCCGCTTCGCGCAGGGTGCGCTTAGCGCGCACGATCCGCTGAGAAATGGTTGGCTCCGGTACCAGGAAGGCGCGCGCGATCTCGGCAGTGGTGAGTCCACCGAGCAGTCGCAGCGTCAGCGCGGTGCGACCTTCGCGCGAGAGGATCGGATGGCAGGCCACGAACAGCAGGCGCAGCAGGTCATCATCGATTCCCTCGCGCGCGACCGTTTCGAACGGTTGATTGCTGTCCTCTTGTTCCATGTCAAGCTCGTGTCCGAGCATGTCGTGGGTGCGTGTCAGCGTGGCGCGACGGCGCAGCTGATCGATCGCGCGATGCCGTGCCGTGGTGAGCAGCCAGGCGCCGGGTTTGTCCGGAACGCAGACGCGCGGCCATTGCTCGAGCGCGATCACCAGCGCGTCGTGGGCAAAGTCCTCGGCCAGCCCGACGTCGCGCAGCATGCGTGCCAGCGAGGCGATCACCTTTGCCGATTCGATCCGCCAGATGGCTTCGATCGAACGCGAAATGTCCGTATTGCCCATGCTCCACGATGACAGCACCGCGTTGGATTTCACGCAAGCTCAACCCCGTCCTGTCGACTGAGCGCGCAGCCGCGCTTCCTGAGTACGCAGCTCTGGCGTGAGGTTGTCGCCGAAATCCTCGGGTTCGAACACGCGGCGGATTTCGATCTCCTCATGGGACTTGCGGAACGGTGAGCGGCGGATCCATTCAACGGCCTCATCGAGCGATCGCACCTGCCAGATCCAAAAGCCCGCGATCAGCTCCTTGGTCTCGGCGAACGGCCCATCGAGCACAGTGGACTTGCCACTGTCAAAGCGCACTCGTACGCCCTTGGCGCTCGACTGCAGTCCTTCCGCCGCCAGCATCACGCCGGCCTTGACCAACTGCTCGTTGAACTGCCCCATCTCGGCAAGCCGCTCCTGAGCGGGCAGCACTCCGGCCTCTGAATCCCGCGTTGCCTTCACAATCACCATGACCTTCATGTCGTTGCTCCTCTGACTGGATTTTCTTGGGTCCACCGTCATACGACGAACGTGCGACCACGGTTTCGACACCATCCTAGAGCATCAGTTGGAGCATCAGTGGCGACTCTCGGGCATCGCGACTTTTCCAGAAGTATCCTTAAGTTACGGGCTAGCCATCACTGGCGCTGTTCGGCCAGCCCGGGGCTGGCAACCGATGCTTGGGGAGTGTGTCGCTGGAACAAAATCAGGGCCACACCGATGAGGACCAGTAGCGTGGACACCATCGCGCTTGGCGTGATCCGCTCGTTGAGCACGATCGCACCCAACGCGAGCGCGATGACAGGATTGACGAGCGCATAGGTGGTGACCTTCTGGGCAGCCACGTGCGCCACCAGGAAGGAATAGCAATTGACGGCGACCAGGCTGCCGAACACCACCAGATACGCCACCGCAAGTACGGACTGCAGTTGAATGTGTGATGGCTCAAAGCCGTCCCATTCCCGGTCGACCACCGACATCACGAGCTGAAACACTGCGCCGGCGAACATCTGCAGGCAGGTGAAGCCGAGCA
>DATMRM010000465.1:0-4008 GCA_035566155.1 Steroidobacteraceae bacterium
CCAGCTTGCCGATCAGCGTGGTGCCGGCGTAGGCATTGCGGTCGATGTGCTCAAGATCCTGGTCGCTGATCGCACTCACGTAACCGAGCGCGTGGACGGCAAGCTCGCCATAGGGGTAGTGCCGCGTCTGACGCGTCGCCAGATCGACGCCCGGGAACTGGTAACGATGCACCGCGAAGCGTCCGATCTCCTCATCCGTGAGTCGCAGGCGTACCGGGACGACGTCAAAGCTGCGCCGCGAGAAAATGACGCGGCGGGTATCCTCGAGCGCATCCGGATCAATGAGCCCGAGCGTACTGAGCCGCTTGAGCGTGTTGTTCAGGTCGGGCACCTGCTCGCGAATCAGCTCGAGCTGATAGGCAGGTTCGTTGTCGGCCAGGATGGCGCCGTTGCGATCGCGTATCAGGCCGCGACTGGCCGGAATGGGATCCAGGCGCACACGGTTGCCCTGGCTGAGATTCAGGTAGTAGTCGTGGCGAAAGACCTGCAGGTAGGTCAGCCGGCCGATCAGGGTCAGGACCAGGGCGGCGATGATGACGAACGCGCCGAGCGTGCGCTGCGAGAAGATGCGCTGCTCGTTCCAATGGTCCTTGATGCGAACGCGAGAGTCCACGAGTGCTTGACGCCGCCTGCCTTTGACTACTAGCGAGTGGGCTGGAAACGACCGAGGATGCCGACGACGAGCGGCCAGATCAGACCACCGGTCAAGGTGTGTACCCAGCGCGCCGGGGTCGTCAGCGGATGTCCGCTCCAACCATCAATGACCCACAGCAGAAATTCATAAACCATCAGCGCTGCGAACACAAACAGCGATTGCTCAAAGAGCGGCTTGGCTCGCACTAAGAGATTGAGGCGGATCCCCAGGTAGCTCACGAACACCAGTGCGAACGCGTGCTCGCCCAGCAGCGAGCCCTGGAACACGTCAATCGCCAGTCCGCCGACGAACGCCAGCAGCAGGCCAACGCGTGGAATCATGATCGACCAGTAGAGCACCGTCAGCACCAAGAAGGCGGGTCGCACGATCGCGCCCCAGGTGGGAAGCGGGGCGACCGTGAGCAGCAGCGCGATCAGGCTGGTCGTGAAAATCGTCAGACGAGGGTAGGCAGGGCTCACAGGCCGGGATCCAGAATCTTAGGCGCAGGCTTGGCCTTGGGTTGAGGCTCAGGATCGATCGGCGGGTTGCTGGCTGGTGCCGCCGGATGAGAGGGCTCGAAGTCGAGCAGAATGACTTCGCGGTCCTTGTCCACCGTTGCCAGCGGCTGTGCGCGCACCTGCGCCAGCAGCTGATTGGCTTCGCGTCGCACGCCGCTGATCTTTGCAACGGGCAGTCCCGCCGGGAACACGCCGCCCAGACCTGAACTGACCAACAGGTCGCCGCTCTTCACATCCGAGTTCACCGCCAGATACGGCAGTGCCAGCTCGCCGCTGTTGCCAGAGCCGACCGCGATCGAGCGCAGGCTGTTGCGCGTGACCTCCACCGGAATCGCGTGTTCGGGGTCGGTCACCAGAATGACCTCGGCGCTGAACGGTCCCACGCGTGCGACCTGACCGAGCACGCCGCTGCCGTCAATCACGGCCTGACTGGCGACGACGCCATCGCGCGTTCCCTTGTTGATCACGACCCGCTGGCGCAGTGGATTGGTCTCCACGCTGATGATCTCGGCCAGTTGCCAGTGCTTGATGAACGGGGGCAAGGATTGCCGCAGAGCTCGCAGCTCATTGTTTTCCTGCTCCAGGGCGGCCTCGCGGATGACTCGCAGCTCAAGATCGGTGACCCGCGCTTTCAGCTGCTGGTTTTCCGTGCGCAGCTCGTCGCGACTATGAAAGTTCTGGGTAAGATAGCGCCAGCCGGCGCCAGGGGAACTGACCGCCACCTGCACCGGGTAGGCGACCGCGTCCAGGGCAAAACGCAGTCGCTGCGCCAGGTGGCCGTGCTGGTCGTAGTACATCAGGGCGATCGACAGCGCCGCGTAGCCGGTACAGCGCAGACCGGCAGACGGTCCACGCCCGTACAGAGGTCGATCGACATCAGTACCGAAGACCGCCATAGCTGCGGCCTACTCGCCGCTACTCCAGCCCGAAATGTCCAGGCCCCATTTGATCCATGAGTTCGAGAATGCGACCGCCACCGCGTGCGACGCACGTCAGCGGGTCATCGGCGACCACGACCGGCAGTCCGGTCTCTTCCATCAGCAGTTTGTCGATGTCACGCAGCAGCGCGCCGCCACCGGTCAGAACAATGCCGCGCTCGGCGACGTCCGCACCCAGTTCGGGCGGAGTTTGTTCAAGGGCCTGCTTGACGGAACTCACGATCCCCTGCAGCGGTTCCTGCAGGGCCTCGAGGATCTCGTTGCTGTTGAGCGTGAAACTGCGCGGGACACCTTCCGACAGATTGCGGCCTTTGACTGACAGTTCCCGCACCTGCTGGCCGGGATAGGCCGATCCGATCTCGATCTTGATGCGCTCGGCGGTGGACTCGCCGATCAGAATTCCATAGTTGCGGCGCACGTAGTTCATGATCGCGTCGTCAAAGCGATCGCCACCGATGCGCGCCGAGTTGGCGTAGACGATGCCGTTCAGCGACAGCACAGCCACCTCGCTGGTGCCGCCACCGATATCCAGCACCATCGACCCGCGTGCCTCCTGCACCGGCAGACCGGCGCCTACCGCGGCGGCCATTGGCTCGCTGACGATGGCGACGTTGCGTGCGCCGGCGCCTTCGGCCGATTCGCGGATTGCGCGGCGTTCGACCTGCGTCGAACCGAACGGCACGCACACCAGCACGCGCGGCGAGGGCTTCAGGAAGCGGTTGCCGTGCACCTTGTTGATGAAGAACTGCAACATCTTTTCCGTATACGTGAAGTCGGCGATGACGCCGTCCTTCATCGGACGTACTGCGGTGATGTGGCCCGGTGTGCGACCGAGCATGCTCTTGGCGTCCTGACCGACTGCCACGATGATTTTGCCGCCGCGCGAGGGTTCGTCCTGTACCGCTACGACCGAGGGCTCGTTGAGCACAATGCCCTTGTCGCGCACGTAGATCAGCGTGTTGGCAGTGCCGAGGTCGATCGACAGATCACTGGAAAAATAGCCGCGCAGGCGTTTGAACATGAGAGCGGCGGACCTTCTTCATAACGTCTTAAAATCGGGCGCTAATCTAGCAACCGACAGGACATTCCACAAGGCGAGGTGTATGATTTCGCGCTGTTTTTTCTGCGAAATTTGAACGAATCCACATGAGTCTCAACCGACGCGACATCGAAAATATCGCGCTGCTCGCGCGTCTCGCGCTCACTGAAGCGGAGATTCCGGTCTACGTCGAGTCACTTTCGCGCATCATGGGATTGATCGGCGAACTCGACAAGGCCGATACCAGTCAGATCGAGCCGATGGCGCATCCGCTGCCCGGGCAGCGCCAGCGTCTGCGCGCTGATACGGTGACCGAGACCGACCAGCATGCGCTGTACCAGGCCAATGCACCACAGGTCGAGGCGGCCCTGTATCTGGTCCCACGAGTGATCGAATGAGTGAGCTGCATCACAAAACGGTCGCGGAATTGGCCACCGCGCTGCGCGCCAGAGAGGTTTCCAGCGTCGAGCTGACCCGCGCCTGCCTGCAGCGCATCGAGCAGCACCAGGGCGAGCTCAACGCATTCATCAGCGTGACGGCGCACGCGGCACTCGCCCAGGCGGCCGAAGCCGATCAGCGCCGGGCGGCTGGCAAGGCCGGGCCGATCACCGGCGTGCCGATCGCGCACAAGGATATCTTCTGTACCCGCGGCGAGAAGACCACCTGCGGCTCGCGCATGCTGGCCAACTTCGTGTCGCCGTACGACGCCACGGTGGTCGAACGGCTGCGGGCGGCGGGCGTGGTGATGCTGGGCAAGACCAATATGGACGAGTTCGCCATGGGATCGTCCAACGAAACCAGCTACTTCGGCCCGGTTCGCAACCCCTGGGACACGGCGCGTGTGCCGGGCGGCTCTTCCGGCGGCTCGGCGGCGGCGGT
>DATMRM010000466.1:0-5535 GCA_035566155.1 Steroidobacteraceae bacterium
CCGCGCGAGGGTGTGGGCCATACGTCGCCCGCCAGCAGTTTCAGCAGCTGCGTCTTTCCCGCCCCATTGGGGCCGATCAGAACCCAGCGCTGCCCGGGACGAATGGACAGGCTGACGTCGCGAAGCACGGGCTTGCCGTCCCGCGCTAGCCGCACGTTCCTGAGATCGACACGAATATACCGGGATTGCCGGCGCGCGCGCGGGTCCGCCATCGGACGCGCACTGTAGCAAACGAAAAAAAAACGCTGTCGGTATTCGGCGCCCACCGCGGGGGGTGTTTGTGATGAGCGCTAGTACCGACAGCGTTGCTGTCCGCCCGAATGAGGGCTGCAGTTACAGACGAAAATCGCCTGGTGAACGTGAGAATGCAACCGCTATGCCAGTGCGGTCTGTCATGGCGTCGACAGAAGGCAGACACGGTGGCGCAATGGCTCGTTTACCTAACGATTACAATAGGTTACATAGATTCTGGCGAACACCCCGAAGGCCGGGCCGCCTCCATTCAGCGTCGGGATGCAGTGACCTCTGGCAGCGCAAACTCCGAGGCGCCCGCACCATCACGGGGAACGGGGCTCAAGTTGGCACGAGATGCGGGCGATGCGCGTCTTCGCGTTCGCTGGGCCAACAGCGCATCGAACCACCCCATCTGCGGTATCTGACTGCAGATCGCCTTGATGACAATCATGATCGGTATGCCAAGCACCAGGCCGGGCAATCCCCAGATCCAGGACCAGAACAACAGGCTCACGAATACCGCAATCGTGCTCATGCGAACACTGCGCCCCGTAAGCCAGGTCTGCAGCACCACGCAGATCAGCGTGGACAACAACACCGTCATTCCACCGATGATCATGCCGTTCGCCAGTGAATCGAACTGCACAGCGGCGAATACGGTGGAACCGATGGCAATCGCGGCCGGTCCGACGTACGGCACGAAGTGCAGCACCGCGGCGGCGAATCCCCATGCGAGCGCGTAGTGCACACCGGTCAGAGCAAACGCGCCCCACACCGCCAGCCCCAGCAGCGTGTTGGTGAGCACCAGACACACCAGGTACTGATGCAGCGAGCGCGTGACCTCCAGCAAAATCAGCCGAATGCCCTCGCGCGTCCGTACGGGAATGAAATGCATGTGAGCGATTCGATTTCGCAGGCTCCCACCCGCCGCCAGCATCCGATAGATCAGCAACAGTATGGCTGCTATCTCGCCGGTGAGCGACAGAGACTGCCGGGTGGCCTGCGCCGCAGGCGGTGCGCTCTGATGTCGGTGCTCACCGACCGCGTCAGCGCGCACCGACACAGCAAGCCGATTCGTGGGCCGCAGCAAGGGCCTAAGCTTGGACGCAGTATTAAATTGCTCTTTTGTTTCTTTCCGGAGACCCCATGAGCGAACCCACTGATCGCAACGCGAATGACACGGTACAGGGCGAAGGCGACTACGATGCCGCGAGGCGCTATCGCGACAAAGTCGCCGACTTCATCAAGCGATCCGATGTTGAAGATCTGGCGCGCAAGAGCGCACCGCTGTCCGCGCGAGAAGCGCGCGACGACGCGCTGGCCGATGAGCGCGCACGCGGTCGCTCCAAGGGGGATATTCCTGCGGACATCGGCGTCATGTATCCGCACCAGGGTTCGTCTGCGCACGCCGAGACGAGTACCGACCCGCAGCGGAAAAAATGATCCACGCCGGACAGATCGAACGCTCGCACTCCATAGGTCATTGCAGCTCGCCGGATTGTATGGGGATTGCGTTGTTGCCAGCACTACCGCGGCCGTGACGCAGCAGATCTTGGCGCATGCTCGCGAGCTCTTCGGCATGCTCCTCTTCTATGGCGAGAATCGACTCAAATAACCGCCGGGTGGTTGTGTCCTTCTCGCCAATGTATTGAATGATTTCCCGATAGCTTTCGATTGCGATACGCTCCGCGATCAGATCCTCTTCCACCATTTCCGCCAGTGACTCGCCATCGACGTACTCAGAGTGGCTGCGATCGAGCATCCCCTGAGGACTGAAATTCGGCTGCCCGCCCAGCTGCACGATGCGCTCGGCCAGCTGGTCGGCGTGCTGCTGCTCCTCCTGTGAATGTTTCAGGAATTCGTCTTTGATGGCTTCGGCCAGCGAGCCGCTCGCCATGAAGTAATGTCGGCGGTACCGCAGCACACACACCAGCTCGGTCGCCAATGCCTCGTTCAGCAGCCGCACTACCACTTCGCGATCGGCCGCATAGTTGACGGTCACCGCGCCGTCGGCGATGTGCTGACGCGCGCGGCGACGCAGCTCGGCGATCTCGCTGAGAAAGGGGTAAGGTTGCTCCCGTTCGGTGCCAGTCATGGCTTTAGACATGATCGCGACCCTCGGTGTTTCAGTTTGTGACGGAGAATGACGGCTTGCGAGGTCGCAGGATTCGCGCCGCCAGATATCGAAGAATCATTGGCCGCAGCAGCGGCGCCAGCCCGGCCAGCCGCCACGCGGTCTTCGGGCGAGACATCGCCAGTGCCAGCGCCGCGTTCCTGAGCATGTTGCGTCCGTGCTGCCCGGTCAGGGCCCGCATGATGCGGCTTCGGGGAAAAACGTTCGGGTCGGCGGGCCGCGGCTGATCGCCTTTCAGTTCATGCGCGGCTTGGAAGATCTCGCGCCGTGAGCTCCGCAGGCGCCGGCACAGGTCATCCCTGTGCTCATCAGTCGCCATTGAGGCTCTGGGGCGCGGACGCGTGCGCCCGGGTGAGAATTCCCAGTGAGGGATCCAGCTGCGCCAGCTCGCGCATATCGGCCTGCCATTCGGCCCTGAGACGCTCGAAGGGCACGGGCCGCCCTGGCTGCACGGCCCCACGGGCATAGGCCGCGCCGGCCAGCGCCACGATGACGAAGGAAAAACACAGCATGCCGACCACCGCCAGGCGGTTGGGTCCATCCCAGCTCGCAGCGATCGCCCAAACGCACGCCAGCGACAGCGCCATGACCCCGGCCGTGACGGTCACTGCAAGACCAAGCGCGCGCCTGCGAGACTGACGCAGTGCATCGCCAGCCTCCTCGCAGAGCAGTTCGCCGTAAGCTATGAGGTGCCGAAGCACCGCCGGGGCCAGGCGTTGAAGTGCCTCGAGCACGGGTCCGCAACCGGGTTGTCTAGCGGCGCGAGGCTGCCGCCACACCGACGCCAACGATGACGCCGACTGTCGCGGCCAATCCGATCGCGGTCCACGGGCTGTCATGGACGTAGTCGTCGGTTACCGTCGCGGCCATACGCGCCCGATCGCGCAGGGAATTCGCGGTATCACCGATCGTCTGACGGACATCGCCGATCGCACCCGATACCCGGGCGCGCAGCCGCGCCACGTCCGCATCGCCAACGTTGGCGACTTTCTTCACGAGGTCTTCGACATCGGCAAGGAAGGCACGCAACTCGTCGCTGGCGTAGTCCCTGATATTCGCACCGCGGCGACGGAAGTCGGCCGTAGCGTCCTTGCCTGCCCGATGCAAGCTCTCGGCAGTGTCATTCAGATTCGCATTCATTGATTGGTCTCCTGGTTTGCCGGCCCGCGCCGCTGCTCGCCGCAGCGATGGGTGGCAGCTCGATTGCCGAGCCTCAATCGAGCATGGCATTGTGTATTCAGCTATATTATCGGCTCCGTGCGGCAAGCGTTGTAGGATCAGCCTCACAGCGGAAAACACTGCGGAAAACGATTCATGATTCGCTCCGGTCGCATCTCGCGAGCGCTGACACTGTCAGTCGCCTTTCTCCTGCTGGTGGCGCTGGTAGTCATCGCCGAAATCGGTCAGAACGGCCAGAAAGAAATCTATCGCCTCATCAATCTCTCTCAGGAACGACAGGTGTTGCTCGCCGAGCTGGTGAGCGAGCTATCGGATGCGGAAGCGGGCCAGCGTGGCTTTCTGTTGACCAACGATCAGAACTACCTGATGCCCTATCAAATCGCGCACGATCGCGTCGAGCCCACACTCAACAAACTTACCGATCTTTTTCGCGATAACGACAAGCTGCTGATGAGCCGCGAGCAGCGTGACACGGTGCGGCACCTGCGCACCCTGGTCGGAACGGGCCTGGGTGAGCTCGCCGCCTCGCTGGCGCTCTACACCACGCAGGGACCCGAGCAGGCACTCGCGCTGGTGCGCACCGATCTCGGCAGCCGCACCATGGGCGAGATCCGTGCCGAAGCGCTGAAGCTGCGTAACTTCGAACGCGACGGAGTCACCGCGGCACTGGCTCGCGCGGAACGGCTGCGCGTCATTTCGCGCCTGCTGATGGGCGGTGTGGTGATACTGAATGTCGGTCTGATGGTCATGGCCGCGCAGTTGGTGGCGCGCCAGGCGCGGCGGCGCGCCGAGCTCACTGAGCAGCTCGCTACCGAAAATGAGGAACTGGAGCGGCGGGTACGCCGTCGCACCGCGGAACTGTCCGCGCTCTCGAGCCATCTGCAGCAGCTCTCCGAAAAAGAGAAGGCATCCTTGGCGCGCGAGCTGCACGATGAGCTCGGCGGACTGCTGATCGCGGTCAAGATGGACGTCTCGTGGCTGCAGAAGCGCTGGCCGAACAGTGATCCGGACATTCAGGCACGTTGGACTCGCGTGCTGAAGGTGCTGGACGACGGCGTGGACTTCAAGCGCCGCATCGTCGAGAGCCTGCGCCCGACGCTGCTGGACAACATGGGACTGCTGCCAGCGGTGCGCTGGATCACGCAGGAGACCTGCAGTCGTGCCGGTCTGCAATGCGCCGAAATCTATCCTGAACATGAGCCCGAGCTGATCGATGATGCGGCGATCATGGTCTTCCGGCTGGTGCAGGAGTCGTTGATCAATATCGTCAAGCACGCCCGTGCAACGCAGGTAAAGGTCGAGATCGCACTGACAGACAGCGAGATGACGGTCAAGATCGAGGACAACGGCGTCGGCATCGACAGCGACCGCCGCGAAGCGGTCGGATCGCATGGATTGGCGACCATGCGGCACCGTGTGCGCAGTTTTGGCGGTACCTTTGACATCGATGCGCCGCCACAGGGTGGCACTTGCATTCAGGCACGCATTCTGCTCAGGGACATATTGAAGACGCCGCGGCCGAATCTGCTGACGGTCGCCGCCACGGTCGCTTGAAGAGGCCCTAGTTCAAATTCTCCGGTGGCGGGACCCCGCCCGGTCCGGCCCCGATCTGCAGCAGCAGCGACGGCAGGCGATCGAAATCGCGCAGTTTGTCGAGGAAGTGCTTTGCCCCGAGCGCTGCAGCGGCACGCCGGTATTCTGCCAGGTCGTAGTTCGTGAGCACGATCACGACCACGTCCTTGGCCCTGCTGCCCGGAATCGCGCGCAACACCCCGAAACCGGTTCCCTGCCGCAGATGCAGATCCAGCAGCACGACATCCACCGGGTGGCGCTGTAACGCGGCAACGGCTTCAGCCTCGCTGTCCACGGTTGCCGCCAGCTGAACTCCAGGCACGCTCAGCAACGTTTCACGCAAGCGCTCAGCCAAAACCCGCGAATCTTCGACCAGCAGCACCGAGAGGTTACGGGGGCTCATGTAAGCCCTCTGT
>DATMRM010000467.1:0-7314 GCA_035566155.1 Steroidobacteraceae bacterium
CGGCACGCCCGCCCTATCCTCGGTGTTTGAGACCGATCTCACAGGTCTGACGCGCATTCATCGCGGCAAAGTGCGCGATATCTATGCCGTAGACACCGAGCACATGCTGATTGTTTCGACTGACCGGCTGTCGGCCTTCGATGTCGTGCTGCCAGACCCGATTCCCGGCAAGGGCCGCGTCCTGAACGAGATTTCGCTGTTCTGGTTCGCGCGCACGCAACAGATCGTTCCCAATCATTTGAGTGGCCGGGCGGTCGATTCCGTGGTGACGGACCGCGACCAGCAGCGGCTGCTCGAAGGGCGTTGCGTGATCGTGAAGCGGCTGCGTGCCTTGCCGATCGAAGCGGTGGTGCGCGGCTATCTGATCGGTTCGGGCTGGAAGGAATACCAGGCCGGTGGCAGCGTGTGCGGCATTGCCTTGGCCCCGGGTTTGCAACAGGCCGCTCGCCTGCCCGAGCCGATTTTCACGCCGGCGACCAAGGCACCGGCCGGAGCGCACGATGAGAACATCTCGTTCGAAGCCACCGCCAAGCTGATCGGTGCGCCGCTCGCGGCGCGTGTGCGCGAGACCGCGCTGGCGCTCTATCACCACGCGGCCGAGCACGCCCGGGCGCGCGGCATCCTGATCGCGGACACCAAGTTTGAGTTCGGTCTCGATCAAAACGAGCGGCTGACCCTGATCGATGAAGTGCTGACACCCGACTCCTCGCGCTTCTGGCCGGCCGACACCTGGCGTGTCGGGATCAGTCCGCCCTCGTTTGACAAGCAATACGTGCGCGACTATCTCGAGACGCTCAACTGGAACAAGCGCGCTCCGGGGCCCAAACTGCCACTGGAAATCATCCAGCGCACCGGTGACAAGTACCGCGAAGCGCTGCGCAGGCTTACCGCGCCGTAGGAGAATCGATCTGCAGCACGGACAAGCTTCAGGCGAGAGCGCTTGGGACCGGCTGCAGAACCTGCCGGACAAGCTGCTGTTCGGTCCAGAAGCTGAAGCGCCCGGCGCCAGCGGCCGACTGCGACGCGCGGCACGCTATCCGTACGCACTGATCCGTGACCTGCTCGGCGGCAAGCTGACGCTGCACGCGATGGGGCTGGTCTACACCAGTCTGCTGGCGATCGTGCCACTGCTCGCCTTCAGCTTCGGGATTCTCAAAGCCTTCCACGCGCAGGGCGCGCTTGAGCCACTGGTGCACGAGTTCTTTCGCCCCATGGGCAGCGCGGCCGAGGATCTCACCGCTCGCACGATGGACTTTGCAAACAAGGTACGCGGCGATCTGGTCGGGTCGGTAGGCCTGGTACTGCTGATCTGGACGCTGATCGGGACCATGAAGAAGGTCGAGGACGCCTTCAACTTCATCTGGCACGTTGACGTTCCGCGCAGTTTCGCGCGCCGCATGGGCGAGTATCTGACCCTGCTGATCACCGGGCCTGTGCTGCTGGGTGCGCTGATCGGTCTGTCGCACCTGGCCGCGAGCAGCGTACCCGTGAAGCTGCTGTCCGAGCTGCCGCTGCTGACGCGTCTCAAAACACTCAGCGTGGAGCTGGCGCCTTTCGTGGTGGTCTCGCTCCTGCTGACCGCGCTCTACATCGGCATCCCCAATACCCGGGTTCGCCTAACCGCCGCACTGGCAGGAGGTTTTTCTGCCGGCATCCTGTGGGCTGCGATCGGGCGCTTCTTCACCGCGTTCGTGGTGTATTCCACCCGGCTCACCGTGGTCTACGCGGGCCTCGCCATACTGGTGTCTGCGCTGGTGTGGACCTACTTCAACTGGATCATCCTGCTGCTCGGCGCGCGCGTGTCGTTCTACACGCAAAACCCGAACTACCTGCGGCTGGGGCTGAATGAGTTGCGCCTGTCGTGCGTCGACACCGAGCGTCTGGCACTGAGCATCATGTACGTCATCGCCGAGCGCTATCGTGCGGGCCTCCCGCGTCTGTCCATGTCCGCCCTGGCATCCGTGCTGGGTTATCCTCAGATCGCGGTCGCACGTCTGGTACACACGCTGGAATCCGCGCAGCTGCTCACCGCAGCGGAAGACGCGACACTGCTGCCCGCACGCGACATCACACAGCTACCGTTGCTCGACATCGTCACGGTAGCGCGCACCTCCAGCAGCGGACTGATCCGTACCAGTTCCGGGATCCCGTCGGTGGTGCGGCAGTTCTGCAGCGAGATGGATCAGGCGTGGCGGGCTCACAGCGCCGGCGTGATGCTGAGTGATCTGATCGAGCGTGAACGTGACACCCAGCAACAGCCGATCGTCGTCGTGAACCAGAGCCGCTAACCTACTCGCCCGCGATCGTCATCGCTTCCAGCAGAATCGATCCGGTGCGAATCGCGCCCTGGGCATCGACGTCAGTGCCCACCGCGACGATCGAGCGCAACATCTCGCGCAGATTCCCCGCGATCGTGATCTCGTGCACCGGGTAGGCAATCGCGCCATTTTCCACCCAGAAGCCGCTGGCGCCACGCGAGTAGTCGCCGGTCACGGCATTCACGCCTTCGCCCATGAGCTCAGTGACAAAAAAACCCGTGCCCATCCGCCGCAGCAGCTCGTCGAAGCTGCCGGTCTGGCGCGCCTCTACCAGTATGTTGTGAATCCCGCCGGCATTGCCGGTGGTCTTCAGACCCAGTTTGCGCGCCGAGTAGCTGCCGAGCACATAGCCCTGCAGCACGCCGTCGCGCACCAGATCGCGATCGCGCGTGGCAACCCCTTCGGCGTCGTACGGACTGCTCGCGAGCCCCTGCAGCAGGTGCGGCCGCTCAACCAGATTCAGGAACGATGGAAAGACCTGCTCGCCGGCCGCATTGAGCAGAAACGACGCGCGCCGATACTGCGCCGGGCCGCGGACCGCAGCCACGAAAGACCCTAACAGTCCGCGCGCCAGCTCCGGCGCGAACAATACCGGTGAGCGCCGCGTCGACAACTGCCTCGCGCCCAGTCGGCGCAGCGTGCGCTGCGCAGCACGTCGTCCGATGGCTTTGGGAGACTCAAGGGCGCTCGGATGGCGGGAAATTGAATACCAGTAGTCGCGCTGCATGTCGTCGCGTTCCTGGGCGACCAGCGTACAGGACACGGAATGGCTGGTGCTGGTGAGTCCCTCGAGGAAGCCCAAACTGTTGCCGTGTACCCGCGCGCCGCTGCCGGTGCTGACGCTACCGCCTTCGGAGTTCTTCAGTCGCGCGTCGCAGGCCAGTCCCGCCGCCTCGCACTCGCGCGCCAGATCGATCGCCTGCTCCGCCTCGATTTCCCACGGATGATAGAGATCCAGCTGCGGGATGCGCGTGGCCAGCTCTGCCGGATCGGCCAGGCCAGCGTACGGGTCCGCAGAAGTATGCTTGGCAATGGCCGATGCCTTGGCCACGGTCTCGCGCACGGCCTCGGGACGCAAATCGGCGGTGCTGGCCGAGCCCTTGGCGGTACCGAAGTACACCGTCACCGACAGCCCCCGGTCGCGATGAAACTCGATGGTTTCCACCTCGCCCAATCGAACCGTAACGGACAGTCCGCGTTGCAGACTCGCATCCGCTTCGGCCTGGCTGGCTCCGCCCTGTTTCGCTTCCGTCAGCGCGCTGGCAACCACTGCTTTCAGTTCGCTGATGCTGCTTGCATCGATCGGCTGTGGCATGAGTCGACGTCCTTAGGCAGCACCCGAGGCGCTGTGCCATGATCTGATCGGCTGATTGTAGCAGCGCGAGGCGAGCCGGCTTTGGGCGAGGACGAGGACAATACCGAAGACGGCGATGTGTACATCAGCCGCTCGCAGCGCAAGCGCCGCGCGGAGGCGCTGCAGAGGCTCGGCGTGCGGCTGACCACGCTGCGGCCGGGACGGCTGCAAAAGCTGCAACTTCCGCCCGAACTGCTGGACGCGCTGATGCAGGCCCGACAGCTGCGCAGCCGCGCGGCACTGGCCCGGCAGCGCCAGTTCATCGGCCGGCTGATGCGTGGACTGGACCCGGCGGCGCTCGAGCGGGCGCAGGCCGAAGTCGCAGACACCCATGATGCTAAAATGCCGCGATGAAAGCGCTGGTCGGCATCATCATGGGATCCTCTTCCGATTGGGAAACGATGAGCGCTGCCGCCGATACGCTGACCCGGCTCGGAGTCGCGCACGAAACGCGCGTCGTGTCGGCGCACCGCACGCCGGATTTGCTGTTCGAATACGCCTCGAGCGCGGCCTCACGGGGTCTGGAAGTATTGATCGCGGGAGCCGGCGGCGCCGCACACCTGCCTGGAATGACCGCGGCCAAAACATTGCTCCCGGTGCTTGGCGTACCGATGCCTTCGCGTGCACTCAATGGCATCGATTCATTGCTGTCGATCGTGCAGATGCCCGCCGGAGTGCCGGTCGCGACCTTCGCGATTGGCAGCCCCGGGGCGACCAACGCGGCGCTGTTCGCCGCCGCGCTGCTGGCGCCACGCTATCCGGAGATTGCGCAGGCCCTGCGGCTGTCGCGCGAGAAACAAACGGCCGCGGTACTGTCCAAGCCCGATCCGCGCACTCCATGACCATTGGGATCGTGGGCGCCGGGCAGCTCGGTCAGATGCTCGCCTTGGCCGGCTATCCACTCGGGCTCGACTTCCTATTCGTCGATCGCAGCGCCGATGCTCCGGCCGCTCGCGTCGCCCCCATTCTGACCGGCGAGCTGAACGATCCGAGGCTACTGGCGCAACTGGCCCGTCGCAGCGACGTCGTCAGCTTCGATTGGGAGAATGTGGACGTCACAGCACTGCGCAAGGCGGCCGGGCGAACCCGGCTGGCGCCCCCGCTGCGGGCGCTGGCGGTTGCCCAGGATCGCCTGAGTGAAAAGAAAGCTTTCGTTAGGCTTTCCATCCCGACCACTCACTTTGAGGCGGTGGACAGTCGGGCCGCCCTGGAACAGGCAGTTACGCGTATCGGCTTGCCCGGGGTACTGAAGACCCGTCGCCTCGGGTATGACGGCAAGGGCCAGTACGTGCTGCGTACCGTCGCGGATATCCAGCACGCGTGGCAGACTCTGGGCAGCGCGCCGTTGATATACGAAGAGCTGGTACCGTTCGACTACGAGGCCTCGATCATCGGTGCACGCAGCCGCTCCGGAGAGATTGCGATCTATCCGCTCAATCGCAACTACCATCTGGGCGGAATTCTGCGCCTGACACTGGCCCCGTGGCCGGCGCCGCGCCTGAATCGTCTGGCAGCCGCTCACCTGCGGCGCGTGCTGCGGGCGTTCAACTACGTCGGAGTACTCGCCATTGAGTACTTCGTACACCGTGGCCGCCTCGTGGCCAACGAGATGGCTCCCCGTGTCCACAACTCAGGGCACTGGACGATCGAAGGGGCGGTGACCAGTCAGTTCGAAAATCACATCCGGGCGATCACCGGACTGCCGCTGGGGGATGTTTCAGCGCGGGGACACTCGGCCATGATCAACCTGATCGGGAATATTCCCAGGGCGGATCGATTCTTACGGGAACCGGGGCTGCACTGGCATGATTACGGTAAGCAACCCCGCCCGGGACGCAAACTTGGCCATTGCACACTGGTGGAGCAAACGGCCACGCGACGTAATGTCAGGGCCCGGACGCTCCTGGCAAGGCTCTATCCGCAACTACCACTCAAGCCGTAGTATCCTGCGCGCCCATGTATCTGGAGCAGTTCAGACTCAAGGAGTTACCGTTCCGGCTGAGCCCGGACCCGGAGTTCCTTTATCTCAGTAAGGCCCACGCACGCGCGAAGGCCTACATGGAATCGACCATCTGGTTTGCCGACGGCTTCGTCGTCATCACCGGTGAGATCGGATGTGGCAAGACCACACTGATCGAGACCTTCCTGAAGGAGCTGCAGCAGGATGTGGTGGTGGCACAGGTCAATCAGACCCAGGTGTCATCGATCGAATTCCTGCAGTCGGTGCTGGTGCAGTTCGGCTTCAAGCCGTTCCGGATGAAGAAGGCGGAACTGCTGGCGACACTCAACGATTTTCTGGTGGAGCAGTACCGCGCCGGCCGCAAGCTGGTGCTCGTAGTGGATGAGGCCCAGAACCTGACGTCCACGGTGCTCGAAGAAGTGCGTTTGCTGTCGGGCATCGAGACTACGAAGGAAAAAGTCCTGCGCATCATTCTGGCGGGACAGCCCGAGCTCAACGAGAAGCTCGATGCCCCGGACCTCGAACAGCTCGCGCAGCGCATACGCCTGCGCTTTCATCTGCCAGCGCTGTCGAGCTCGGAGATGCGCAACTACATCCTGCACCGTCTCGAAGTGGCAGGCTCGCAGGGCCGTGAGATTTTCACTGCTGACTGCTTTGATCTGATTTACCGCTATACCGGTGGCGTACCGCGCCTGGTCAACACGCTGTGCGACACGGCACTGATCGCGGCGGCCACGGAAAATCGCGATGTCGTAGCGCGCGATGACATCATGGCAGTGATTGAAGAGCTGCAGTGGTCTGAATACGCCTCGCGCAGCGGCACCCGTCTGATGCGGGTGACTCCCGACGACTTCGCAGCGGCGGCCACGGGCGAGCGACGCACCCCGGAAGCCGCGCCACCGGCGCTGGCGCGCATCCTGCTGGCCTCCGGCGGTCGGACGGTCGCCGAGCGCACGCTGGCACCGGGCCGGCTGATCATCGGTCGCACCGCGGCCAACGATCTGCAGATCGAGAGCCGGTTCGTGAGTCGTCACCATTGCCAGATCGTGACTACGCAGCAAAGCTGCGTGATCGAGGATCTGAACAGTACCAACGGGATCTTTCTGCACTCCAAGCGAGTGCGCTATCACAATCTCAACGACGGCGATGTGATCACCATCGGTCAGCACGAACTGCTCTATATCGACGAGCGTTCATTGCAGCGCGCACCGTCCGAGGCACCGCAGGCGGTTGAATCCCACCCGGCGGACGCCGAAAGCTGAGCTGCGATCCCGCGGCGGCGCTGCGCTAACGCAGTCGCTCATCCTGCGAATCGGGCCGGCCGGGAAGCGAGCGGTACTCGGCGTTGGCCGCGCGAAAATCACGCCGGCGCAGCCAGATCGCAACCCCGGCGATCGCGCCACACGCGCCGACGATCATCAGAACTAAGCTCAACGTGCCCGAATGCAGGCGATAGCTGCCGTAGAGCAACACGCCGCCGCCCAGCACGTATAGCAGGGGCAGGCTCTCGTAGAGCGGATTGGCAATTCGCATGTCCGCGCCCTCCCGCGCGCGCGAAACGCGCCTGAAGCCGCTTCAGGCGGTCCCGCCGACCGTGAGACCGTCTACCCGCAACGTCGGCTGGCCGACCCCCACGGGCACACTCTGGCCTTCCTTGCCGCACACACCGATGCCATCGTCGA
>DATMRM010000468.1:0-3922 GCA_035566155.1 Steroidobacteraceae bacterium
CTTGTGGGCGACATGACCGGTCTTGCCGAGTCCGGTCGTGACGATCCGGCCCTGCGTCTTCAGGCACAGAGCGCAGGCGGCCACGAAGCTGTCGTCGACGCGCGCCCGCAGCGCCGCCAGGCCTGCGGCCTCGATATCAAAGGTGCGTCGCGCGGACTCGAGCAGTTGCGCCGCGCTCAGGGCGCTGTCTTCCAAAGCACTCATTAAGCCGGGCATGATAGCGCCTTCACGCCGTGCGCATCGCGCCCTGCGCCTGCCTGCGCAATTGCCTTAAAGTAGCGACCCCATGGATCCAAGACAGGTTGCGGACCTCATCCGCCAGGCCATTCCGGATGCGCAGATCGACGTGCGCTCGGACGACAACACGCATTTTGCCGCAGTGCTGGTAGGGACCGCCTTCGAGGGCTTGCGCCCGCTCGCGCGCCATCAGCTGGTGTACCGTGCACTGGGCGAGCGCGTCGGCCGTGAAATCCACGCCTTGTCGATCGAGGCGTACACCCCCAGGGAATGGTCCGATCGCACCGGGGCCGCCGGTGGATAAGCTCAATATTGTGGGTGGCCAGCCGCTGGAAGGTGAGGTCCGCATTTCCGGCGCCAAGAACGCGACACTGCCGATCCTGGCCGGGGCTTTGCTGGCCGAAGGGCCGGTCACCATCGGCAATGTGCCGCACTTGCAGGATGTGACGACGACCATCGAGCTGTTGGGACGCATGGGGGTCACGGTCACAATCGATGAGCGCATGCGCATCGAGGTCGATTCGGGGACGATTCGTGAGTACTTCGCGCCCTATGAGCTGGTGAAGACGATGCGCGCGTCGATCCTGGTGCTGGGCCCGTTGCTGGCGCGCTTCGGTCGTGCGGACGTCTCACTGCCAGGCGGCTGCGCGATTGGCGCGCGACCGGTCAATATCCACGTCGCTGGCCTGCAGGCGATGGGCGCCGACATTCACATCGAGGGTGGCTATATCCGCGCCCGTGCCGCACGCCTCAAAGGCGCGCGCCTGGTGCTGGATACCGTCACGGTGACCGGGACCGAGAACCTGATGATGGCCGCCGCGCTGGCGGACGGAGAGACCGTCATCGAGAACGCGGCGCGCGAGCCCGAGGTCGTGGACCTGGCCAATTTTCTCGTTGCGATGGGGGCGATCATCGCCGGCGCCGGAACCGACCGGATTGTGGTCCAGGGTGTACGCAAGCTCTGCGGCGTGAACTATGACGTGCTGCCGGACCGGATCGAGGCGGGCACCTATCTGGTGGCCGGGACCATTACCCGCGGACACGTGCGCATCAAGAACGTCAATCCCGCGCATCTGGATGCGGTGATCGTGAAGCTGCGCGAGGCCGGGGCCTCGGTCGCTGCCGGCGACAGTTGGGTAGAGGTGGATATGCGTGGCCGGCGCGCGAAGGCGGTGGATGTGCGTACCGCGCCTTATCCCGCGTTTCCCACCGATATGCAGGCGCAGTTCGCAGCGCTCGACACCGTCGCTGCCGGGGTCGGTACCGTGGTCGAAACCATTTTCGAAAACCGCTTCATGCACATGCTCGAAATGCGGCGCATGGGCGCGGAGATTCGTCTGGAAGGCAATACCGCGATCATCCACGGGGTCGAGCGTCTCACGGCGGCGCCCGTCATGGCGACCGATCTGCGCGCCTCGGCCAGTCTGGTACTGGCGGGCCTGGTGGCCGAGGGCCAGACCGAGATCGAGCGCATTTATCACATCGATCGCGGCTACGAGACGATTGAGGAAAAGCTCGCGCAGCTGGGCGCCCGCATCAAGCGGGTGCCGAACTAAGCTTGCTTCAGGTTCCCTGCATCAATTTCGGTCGTTCGCTCACATGTACCGCGACGTCCACCTCGGTGCGCGCCCGCAGCACATGCAACCGCAGATTGGCACCGGGTTTCTTGATGGCGATTTGCGACAGGGCTTCCTGTGCACTGTGCACGGGGCGTCCGTCGACCGCAGTGATGATGTCGCCGATCCGCAAGCTGGCATCGACCGCCGGGCTGTTGCGATACATATTGGTGATGACGACGCCGCCTCGTGACAACCCGGCCTGATGCGCCTGCTCGTCATCGACATCCTCAGGCAGAATCCCGATCCAGCCGCGGATCACGCGGCCATGATCCAGGATATCCCTGATCACGCCGCGAACCAGATTCACCGGTATCGCGAACCCGATTCCTTCGACGCTGATGCGGCCGCCACCGCTCTTGTTCAGTACCGCGGTATTGATGCCGATGAGCTCTCCGTGCTCGTTGACCAGCGCGCCGCCCGAGTTGCCGGCATTGATCGCGGCGTCGGTCTGAATGAAATTCTCGAAGGTCGCGACTCCCAGCTGGCTGCGGCCGGTAGCGCTGACGATCCCATGGGTGACGGTCTGCGACAGGCCCAAGGGATTGCCGATCGCGAGCACCGCATCGCCGACCTGTAGTTCATCCGATCGGCCCAGTGGCATGACGGGCAGGTCTTTCAGCTTGACCGACAGCAGCGCCAGATCCGTGTCCGGATCACGGCCGACCTCAGTAGCTCGCGACACCCGCCCGTCCGCAAGCTGCACGTTGATGACGTCGGCGTTCGCGATGACGTGATTGTTGGTGACGATGTGCCCGGCCGAATCGATGATGACGCCCGAGCCCAGAGCGCTCTCGACCCGACGGCGGTAAAACGGCTGTAAATCGCCGAAGATCTGATCAAATGCGGAGGGCTGAATATGCTCGGTGACCAGTCGCTGTGTCGAAATATTGACGACCGCCGGTGAGGCGAGTTTGACAGCGAGCGCGAACGAGCCGGTGGCGCTGGCGTTGGCCGGCAGCCGGGCCAGATCGCGACTGAGCTGATCGGACTCGTGAGCCAGCGCACTGGCGCGATCGGGCGGAACCGAGACCGGTTCGGCGTGCACTGCCGGTACCGGTGCCGGCGACAGTGCAGCCGGGGTTTCTGGCGCTGTGGCGGCGCGTGGTTGCAACCATTGCGGGTGGATGTAGACGATCACGAAGGCCAGCGCCAAGCCGCCGACCACCGTGCCGGCGAAGAATTCAAGCGCACGTACCACGCGATTCGAGTTCATGAGTCGTCCGAGAGCCTCCGATTGGTTGTGTATAATGCGATAGTTCCCGAACGTTTACGTAGCCTTGCGTCATGCGTGGCGTCTCTTTTGATAGGGTGAGCGATACATGAGCGATGTCGGTGCGATTGCCGATCTGCCGGATCCAGAAATCGATGCGAGCCGCCGCAAGTTCCTGACGGTGGCGACCAGCGCTACCGCGGCGGTGGGGGCAGTCATCGCAGCGATTCCGTTCGTGGAGTCCTGGACGCCGTCGGAGCGCGCCCGCGCACTCGGTGCGCCGGTGGAGGTGGACCTGACGAAGCTGGCTGTCGGCCAGATGGTCACGCCGACCTGGCGGCGCCAGGTCATCTACGTCGTGCGGCGCGATAAGGCCATGGTCGACTCGCTGGCCAAGCACGACGCCAACCTCAAGGATGCGAAGTCCGGAGATTCCATTCAGCCCGACTATGCGAAGAACGAAATGCGCTCGCGCCGTGAGGATTTGCTGGTGTTGATTGGCATCTGTACCCATCTGGGCTGCCTGCCCAAGCCGTTTTTTGATGCCGGAGATCCGGTGCTCGGTCCGGACTGGCCGGGCGGTTTCCGCTGTCCGTGCCATGGGTCGCGTTTCGATTTGGCCGGACGCGTATTCAACGGCTCGCCAGCTTCCACCAACCTTTCCATTCCCCCGTACAGCTTCAAGGGCGACAACACATTGGTAGTCGGGCTCGATGATGCTGCCCAGACCACGCAGAAAGAAGGAGCGGCCTGATGGCGTACGAGGCAACGAGCAAGGCAGCGAGCGCTCCTGGCTTCTGGGGATGGCTCAACAAGCGATTGCCGCTGGATTCTCTGTGGCGCTCCCAGTGGGGCG
>DATMRM010000469.1:0-3739 GCA_035566155.1 Steroidobacteraceae bacterium
CTGATCAGCCTCGCCTGTGTGCTGATCCCGATGCTCGCCAGCCGGGAGGGCGTGACACCGCACTACGAGCTGCTGTCACAGCCACCGATGGCCGCTCACTGGCTCGGAACCGATCCGCTCGGTCGCGACATGCTGCTGCGAGTGATGTGGGGCTGCCGCATTTCGCTGGCCATCGGGCTCAGTGCGAGCCTGATCAGCGTGCTGATCGGCGTGAGCTGGGGAGCGATCGCGGGTTACGCCGGCGGCATGACCGACTCGCTGATGATGCGAGCGGTGGACATCCTGTATTCGATCCCGTACGTGCCGTTCGTCATTGTGCTGACGGTGCTGTTCGGACATCAGTTCTGGCTGCTGTTCGTTGCGATCGGTGCTGTCTCGTGGCTGGACATCGCGCGCATCGTGCGCGGGCAGACGCTGTCGCTGAAGCAGCGTGAATTCATCGAGGCAGCGCGCGTCTCAGGCACGCAGGGATTCGGCATGATCAGGCGCCACATCGTGCCGAATCTGCTCGGCATCGTGATGGTCTATGCGACGCTTACGATTCCGACGGTGATTCTGTTCGAAGCGCTGCTGAGCTTTCTGGGACTCGGGGTGCAGTCGCCGCTGGCTTCGCTCGGTTCGCTGGTGGCCGATGGCGCCGCTGAAATGCAGACCCACCCCCATCTGCTGATCGTGCCCGCCGTGTTCCTGGGGTTGATCATCTACTGCCTGAACTATCTGGGTGATGGCCTGCGCGATGCTTTCGACCCGAGGGACCACGGATGATGGGCGACGCGCCGCTGCTGCAGATCCACGCGCTGTCGGTCGGCTACCCGGGTCCGCGCGGACCGATCGGGGCGCTGCGCGGCGTGGATCTGGCGCTGGCGCCGGGTGAATGCCTGGCGGTGGTGGGTGAGTCCGGGTCGGGAAAGACGCAGTTGCTGCTGTCGATCCTGGGAGTGAACGGCGCGAATGCGCGCCTGGGCGGCAGCATCCGCTACCGCGGGCAGGAACTGATCGGGCTGTCTGGCGCTGCGTTCAATGCGGTGCGCGGCGGTCGCATCGGGATCGTGTTTCAGGATCCGATGACGGCACTCAATCCGTACCTGCGGGTTGGCGTTCAGATCACCGAAGTGTTGCGGCAACATCGTGGTGTCGCACAAGCTGCGGCCGAACGACGCGCGCTCGAGCTGCTCGAGCTGCTGCAAGTGCCCGACGCGGCACACCGCATGCGGCAATACCCGCACGAACTGTCAGGCGGCCTGCGCCAGCGCGTCACGATCGCCATGGCGATGATCGGGGAACCCGAGATCCTGCTCGCGGACGAGCCGAGCACCGCGCTGGATGTGACGGTACAGGCGCAGGTGCTCACGCTGCTGCGCGAACTGCGTGCCCGCACCGGTACGGCCATCGTGCTGGTGACACACGATCTGGGCGTCACGGCGCAGCTCGCAGATCGTGTCGCGGTGATGTACGCCGGTCGTATCGTCGAGCAGGCACCGGTGCGCGAACTGTTCGCGCGCCCGCAGCATCCCTACACCGAGGCGCTGCAGGGTTCGATCCTGCGTATCGATTCGGCGCGGCGGACACGGCTGCCCAGTATTGCCGGTGCACCGCCCGACCCGGCCGCGCTGCCCGCGGGCTGCCCGTTCGCGCCACGCTGTCTGTACGCCGCGGCGCTGTGTCGCAGCGTCGAGCCCGCGTTGACGCAGACCGCGCCCGGGCACTGGAAGGCCTGTCACCACGAGGGCGCACTCGGAAGACTGCGCGGAGATGCCGCATGACTGTGCCGGCGGCATCGCTCGCGCCGCTGCTGTCGGTACGAGCGCTCGCGGTCGCTTATCGAACGCTCTATCAGGGACGGTCCGTGACCTTGCCCGCGGTCAACGGTGTGAGTTTCGATCTCGCGCCCGGTGAGGCACTGGGCGTGGTCGGGGAATCGGGCAGCGGCAAATCGAGCCTCGCGCGCGCGCTGCTTCGCCTGGTGAAGGCTGCGTCCGGCAGCGCGCAGTTTCAGGGTGTGGATCTGCTGCGCGTGCGGGGTGCGCAGCTTCGCTCGCTACGGCGCCATCTGCAGCTCGTGTTCCAGGACCCGCTCGCCTCGCTCGATCCACGCATGACGGTCAGCGACATCATCGCCGAGCCCCTGCTCACGTTCGAACCACGACTCTCGGCCGCGCAGCGCCTGGAACGCGTCGCTGCGATGCTGCGCGTGGTCGGTCTGGATGCCGATCATCTGCCACGCTATCCGCACGAGTTCTCGGGCGGCCAGGCCCAGCGCATCGCGATCGCTCGCGCGCTGATCGCCGGCCCGGACCTGATCGTGTGCGATGAGCCGCTGTCTGCGCTCGATGTATCGATCAAGTCGCAGATCAGCAATCTGCTGAAAGACCTGCAGCGCGAACGAGGGCTGTCCTTGCTGTTCATTTCGCATGATCTGGCAGCGGTGCGATTCCTGTGCGATCGCGTGCTGGTGCTCTATCTGGGCCGTGTGCTGGAGATCGCCGCCACCGAAGCATTGTTCGGTGAAGCCTGTCATCCGTATACGCGCGCGTTGATCAGCGCCGCCCCCGTGCCAGATCCGGAGCGAGTGCCTGAACCGCTGGCACTGCTCGACGCCGAGATTCCCTCACCGCTGTCCGCACCCTGCGGTTGCGCGTTTCGGACACGCTGTCCAATGGCGATCGAGCGCTGCGCGCGCGAGGTGCCGCAGTTGCGGGCGGTGGCCACAAGCCTCGTGGCCTGCCACCGCGCTGAGGAAGTGCGCGGCGGATAAATACGTCCCCATATCGCGACATGAGAGCGGCTTCGCGATGACATTTGTCGGCCACTTGAAGCTGACCCTCCAACCGCGCTGGCCCGACGACCTCCTTCAGCCTCCCCAATCTAACGCCGGGAGTCTGGTATTTCGCGATGATGGCCTACACCTCGGCTGGCAACCAGAGCGATCTCAGCAGCACCGTGTCGGCGATGATTCAGTAGGCCGGGCGAACTCAGGTGTTCGCCGCCGCGCCGCCGTGGTAAGTTGGCAGCTATATGGATACCAAGGGTACTAGCCGGACTGCGATGGCTGCCGCGACACACCGAGCGGCTCACCAAGTACTCGAGCATGGACGCATCTTCAGCGATCCCCTTGCGGTCGCAATCCTCGGGGTGGATCAGGACGACATCGTTCGTCACGCGCGCCAGACGCCTTCCAGCCGGCGCATGCGGTTGTTCATCAACATCCGGACCCGTTTCGCCGAGGACTCGCTGGCTAGCGCCTACGCGCACGGCGTGCGCCAGCTAGTGGTGCTGGGCGCCGGACTGGACACTTACGCCTATCGCAAGGAACTGCCCGATGGCCTGAGGGTATTCGAAGTCGATCACCCGGCGACGCAGGCCTTCAAACGCGAGCGCCTGGCGGCCGCACACATCGATCTGCCGAGCGCCCTGAGCTACGTGCCGGTCGATTTCGAGCGCGATGGCTGCGGCGAGAGTCTGTCCGCGGCCGGTTTCGACCCCAACGCGCGGACTTTCGTGACCTGGCTGGGCGTGATCCCGTATCTGACTGAGCAGGCCATCTGGTCCACGCTCAACTACATCGCCCGGCTGCCCGGCGGAGCCGAGGTGGTGTTCGACTACAGCAATCCGCCCGATCAGCTGCCGCCCGAGCGGCGTGCGGAGCATGAGCAGCGGGCGGCGCACGTCGCCGAGCTCGGAGAGGAGTGGCTGAGCTACTTCGACACCGAGACGCTGCACGAGCGGCTGTTCGCGATCG
>DATMRM010000470.1:0-15095 GCA_035566155.1 Steroidobacteraceae bacterium
GCCGAGGATAAGGAAGCAGGAAGCAGCCAGTTCGAGCAGCGGACCCGCGAGCTATGGCTGCAAAGCGCGGATGCGCTGCCGGGTTCGGTGCGTTCGCGTCTGACGCAGGCTCGCTACGCCGCACTCGCGGCTCACTCTTCGAAAAGCACACTGTCGTTTACCCGTCGCTGGATGCCGGCGGGCGCCGTGGCCGGTGTCGTACTGGCATTGTTCGTGGTGCTGGCGCCTCACGGCAGCAGCAACAGCGTGGCACGACTGGCGCTGGTCGGCGGCCCCCCGGTGGAGGACCTCGACATGCTGACCGACTCGGACGCACTGCCGCTCAATGGCGATCAGGACGTGGATTTCGATTTTTATGAGTGGGCTGCCGAGGAAGCAACCGTCGCCTCGGCGCCTGCAGTTGGATCGTGAGGTTTCGAGGCGGCGCACTGACTATCGGCTTCGGTTGGCTGGCACTGATGGCGGCCGCGGAGGCTGCTGACAAACCCGACCCCGCGCTGCTCGAATTCCTCGGATCAGTGGATAGCGAAGACAAGGATTGGCATGACTATCTGGCGCATACCGACATCGAGCAGGTCGCCAAGCGTGCGGTGGCCGCGCGAGGCAACCCTGCGCCAGCGTCATCGCCGGCCCCGGTCACCGCATCGAGTCCTCCGAAGACGCCGCCGGTCAGTCCTACGCCTCCCGCCAATCCTGCGCCGGTGAATCAACCATGATTCGCAGGCAGGTATGGTGGCTGGCACTGCTGCTCACCGCAGCGGCTTCAGCCTGGTCTCAGGAGCCCGCGCCGGCTGCCGGCCCGCCGCCGGTCAACTGGTCGTCACTGTCGGAGCAGCAGCAGAGGCTGCTGGAGAATTTCCACGGCCAATGGGACAGTTTGCCGCCGGCGCGCCAGCAGGCCCTCAGCAACGGCGCGCAGCGCTGGTCCCAAATGACGCCCGAACAGCGCAACGGTGCGCAAAACCGTTTTCACAACTGGCAGCACCTTCCTCCGGCGCAGCAATCGCTGATCCGTCAGCGCTGGCAGCGGTTCCAGCAGTTGGCGCCTGAACAGCAGGCTGCCATTCGCCAGAACTATCACGCCTTTTCAGGTTTGCCGCCGGCGCAGCGTCTGCAGCTGCGCCAGCGGTGGCTGAATGCGACGCCTCAGCAGCGTCTGCAGATGTTGCAGAACCAGCGCGACCGCCGCCTGCGGGGCCCGGCGCCGTTTCGCACACCGCATTTCCCACCGCCGCCCGAAGAGCATCGTTAGTCGTAGTACGCGATGGCGCGCCGAACGGATGGGGTCAGACCGACTTCACCGCCGCGATCAGTGACGCCACGGCGGATTGGCCATCGCCATACAGCATGCGTGTGTTATCGAGGTAGAACAGCGCGTTCTCGATACCGGAGAATCCGGCACCCTGTCCGCGCTTGATGACGATGACGTTCTTCGCCTTGTCGGCGTTGAGAATCGGCATGCCGTAGATCGGGCTCGACTTGTCGTTGCGCGCGACCGGATTGACGACGTCGTTGGCGCCGATGATCAGCGCGACATCCGCACCGTCGAACTCGGCATTGATCTCATCCAGGTCGGCGATCAGGTCATACGGTACGCCGGCCTCCGCGAGCAACACGTTCATGTGGCCGGGCATGCGGCCGGCGACGGGATGAATGGCAAACTTCACCGTCACGCTGCGATCGATCAGCAGCTGCGTGAGCTCCCAGACCTTGTGCTGTGCCTGCGCGACCGCCATGCCGTATCCGGGGACGATGATGACCTTCTGGGCAAAGGCCATCATGACGCCGGCATCGCTGGCTTCGATCGGCTTCATGCTGCCGGTGATTGCAGTGCCGGAGCTCGTCCCCCCGGTATCGCCAAAACCGGAAAACAGCACATTGCCGAGCGAGCGATTCATGGCCCGCGCCATCAACTGCGTGAGTAGCGTGCCGGCCGAACCGACCACCGTGCCGGCGATGATCATCGCAGCGTTGCCGAGCACGAACCCTTCGAAAGCGACCGCCAGGCCGGTAAGGGCGTTGTACAGGGAGATCACCACCGGCATGTCGGCACCGCCGATCGGCAACGTCATCGAGACGCCCAATACCAGCGCCGCACCGAACAGCGCACTGACAACCGGCGTGGTGACGTTGTAGCCCGAGGCGATCACTGCGCCGAGTACCAGTGCTGCCGCCAGGATCAGCAGGTTAAGAATCTGCTGGCCGCCGAAGCGCAGCGAGCCCTTGATCAGTCCCTGCAACTTGGCGAATGCGATCAGACTGCCGCTGAACGACACGGCGCCGATGATGCCGCCAACCACCGCCAGCGTGGCCTCGGTGCTGGTGATCTGCCGGCCGCTGTAGAGCTCGACCGCGGCGATGGCCGCCGCGCCGCCACCACCCATGCCGTTGTACAGTGCGATCATCTGCGGCATGTTGGTCATCGCGACACGGCGCCCGCTGACCCAGGCGATGATGCCGCCGACGAAGATCGCGGCTCCCATCAGGGCAAAATTGCCCATGCCGGGGAAGAAGAACGTGGCCGCGGTGGCCACGACCATGCCCGCGCCGGCCCACAGGATGCCGCTGCGCGCCGTGACCGGCGAGCTCATGCGCTTCAGTCCCATGATGAACAGGAACGCCGTGATCAGGTAGCTCGTCTGTATCAGCGCGTCCGCGCCGATGTGTACGCTTCCGAGGTCCATCAGTGATGCCCCTTGGCTCCGCCACCCTTCGCGCCGCTGGATTTGAACATCTCGAGCATGCGTTCAGTGACGGCGTAGCCGCCCACGGCGTTGCCAGCCGCGAGCAGCACGCCGATGAACCCGATCGTTTTCTCGAGCGGCGTGGTCGCGGCGCCGAGCGCCACCATGGCGCCGACCAGCACGATGCCGTGAACGAAGTTCGATCCCGACATCAGCGGGGTGTGCAGAATGACCGGCACCTTGGCGATCACTTCATAGCCGGTGAACGCGGCCAGCATGAAAATATAGAGCGCGACGATTCCGGTCATGTGCCCTCCACCAGCTTAGCGGTAGGTTCGTGTTTGATGGCTCCCGCGTGGGTCAGGCATGACTGGGCGAACACCTCGTCCTGCCAGTCGATTGCGAGGTTGGCCTGTTTGTCGATGGCCGGCTTTAAAAAATTGTAAAGGTTGCGGGCGTACATTTCGCTCGCATTCAGCGCGAGTTGCGCTGGCAGATTGACGGGTCCGACGATTTTGACGCCTTGATGTATCACGGTCTGCCCTGCCTGGGTAAGTTCGCAGTTGCCACCTTGTTCGGCGGCAATGTCCACCACCACTGCCCCGGCTTTCATGCGCTCCACCGCCGCTTTGGAGATGATGCGCGGCGCACGTCGTCCCGGTACCGATGCCGTCGTGACGACCGCATCGGCGACCGCGATACGAGAGTCGAGTACTTCCTGCTGCTTTTTCTTTTCCTCGTCGGTGAGCTCGCGGGCGTAACCGCCGCTGCCTTCCGCCGATACGCCGGTTTCGACGAATTTCGCGCCGAGCGACTTCACCTGCTCCTTGGTGGCCGAGCGCACGTCGTACGCTTCGACGACCGCTCCGAGGCGTTTGGCGGTTGCAATAGCCTGCAAGCCTGCCACGCCGACGCCGATGATCAGCACCTGAGCCGGCCGGATGGTACCCGCGGCGGTGGTGAGCATCGGCAGGAACTTGTCGAGAGTGTTGGCGGCGATCAGCACGGCCTTGTAGCCCGCGATCGCGGCCTGGGAGGACAGCGCGTCCATCGATTGCGCGCGCGAGATACGCGGTACCAGCTCCATCGCAAAGGCGGTGATCTGCCGATCGCGCAGGGCTTTGACCGCATCGGTTTGGGCGTGGGCCTGCATAAAGCCTGCGACCACCGCTCCAGCTTTCAGGCTCTGGATCTGCGCCACGCTCAGAGGCTGAACCGACAGCAGGATATCGGCGCTGGAAAGGATCTTCTGGGCGTCGTCAACCCATTCGACTTTCTTGTACAAAGCATCGGGAAACTGCGCGCTGACGCCGGCTCCGCGCTCGATCAGTACCCGGGCGCCGGCGGCGGCAAACTTGTCGGCGACTTCCGGAACCAGGGCGACGCGTGTTTCCCCTGGCACGCGCTCGCGCAGCGCGCCAATCGTAACTGGCATAGTGTTCTCCCTACCTTGAGGCGCGACCGCATCCGAAGGCACGTGCACGTTTGGAGTGTGCACGCGTTCAAATCCTTATGCGTTGAATTCTCGCATAATCCTGCCGTATCTTACAGTTTATGAGGGTTAAGTGGTGACGGTCGATCCGGATCAGATATTTCTGGTACCGCATTCTGCGACGCATGGACTGTCGCAGATGGTGCTGCGGACCGATGTTGCCGGAATGCCGCTGGAATGGATCGACTACAAGGAAGCGGCCCGTCTCTACCACCAGGACCAGATCGCCTACAGCTGCGGATCACTGATCTACCGGCTCTACGGAGGCGTCAACGCCCTCAGCGGGCTGCGTACGGTGCTGGAAGTCAATTCGATCGTGGCGACGCTGGGTCATACCGGCAATCCAGGCAATACCCGGCACGACTATGTACCTCCCCTCAACAACGAAACCCTGTTCCGTCGCGACGCCTACCTGTGCATGTATTGCGCTGGGCGTTTTCCGAGCCGGGAATTGTCGCGTGATCACGTACGCCCGTTCTCGCAGGGCGGCCTGGACGTGTGGACCAACGTTGTCACGGCCTGCCGTCACTGCAACAACGAGAAGGCCTGGCGTACCCCGGAACAGGCCAAGATGCAGTTGATCGCCGTACCGTTCACGCCCACCTACGCGGAGTACATCTTCCTCAAGGGCAGGCGGGTGCTGGCGGATCAGATGGAATACCTGCTGGCGCACTTTCCACGCACCAGCCCGTTGCACGACCGGATTGCGCGCTGGCTCAGTTAGCGCGCGCGTTGGGTTAGACTGACCGCCCATAGTGGTCTACCTGATCGACGCATCGTTCTACGTCTTTCGCGCCTGGCACTCGATGCCGCCCGATCTCATCGACGGGCAAGGCAATCCCACACACGCCTTGTACGGGTTCGCGCGCTTTCTGGGCGATCTGCTGGAGCGCAGACGTCCGAACTACGTCGCGGTGGCTTTCGATGAGAGCCACGGCAAGTCGTTTCGGCACAAGCTCTATCCGGCGTACAAGGCCAATCGCGAGGCCGCTCCGCTCGAGCTGCGGCGCCAGTTCACTCTGTGCCGCGAGTTTTGCCGGCACTTGGGGATCGCCGAGTTCGCCAGCCCCGACTACGAAGCCGACGATCTGATCGGCACACTGGTACACCGGTGCCGGGCCCAGGGGCTGCGCGTCACGCTGGTTTCGCGCGACAAGGACCTTGCACAACTGATCGGCCCCGGTGATGTGTTCTGGGACTACAGCGATTCGGCCGAATACCGCTACCACGACATCGCCGAGCGTTTCGGCGCGCTGCCGGAACGGATGGCCGATTATCTGGCGCTGATGGGGGACAGTGTCGATAACGTGCCCGGGGTACCCGGGGTGGGAGCGAAGACGGCCGGAGCGCTGATGAAGCTGTTCGCGTCGCTGGACGAGCTGTTCGAGCGCGTAGACGTGGTCGCCGACCTGCCGCTGCGGGGTGCGGCCTCATTGCCGCAACGACTGCTCGAGCATCGCGGTACCGCTTATCAGGCGCGGGCGTTGACTCAGATTTTCTGCAACGTGCCGCTCAATGCGGCGCGCACGGACCTCTTATGCCGTGCCCCGGATCTGCGGCGCATCGAAGCATTTTGCGACTTTCACGGCTTCGGCAGCCTGGTGCGCCGCCAGGCGCAGCGCCTGGCGGCGGTACGGGCCGCCTGAAGATCAGGCCGGTCGCTTCAGGCCTTCTTTACCCAGACCTGACACCATCCGTTCGCGTTCACCGCCTTGCCTGAGAAGATGTTACAGCCCGAGTAGGCATCTCCAGGTTTGCCCTGAAACTGCATGCAGGTGCTGCACACCTGGCCGGCGGCATAGGTCGGGAACTTCTTCTTGTCCACGCTCTTCGCGTCCTCGCGGTAGCCCAGGGCCTTGGCCGTCGGATCCTCGGCCGACAGGTGCGGCAGCTCCACGGCTTGCGCTTCGCGATTGGGCCCTAAGGCACTGGCGGCACCACAGAGCAGTACAAAGCCCTTCAGTGCATCGCGACGTGACATCGAATTTGGTTCGCTCATGGATAGATCCTTTGCTCTATAGACAGTTAATGCGGTGCCAGTCCGTAGCGTTTCATGGTCAAGCTATTTTACTGCTTCTGCAGCCGGTGGAAGCGATTCCGTACGATTGAGGTATCCTGCGACCCTAAGTAACGGAGTTCGCTGCCATGGCCAAGAATAGCGAAAAAGCAAAGCACATCGAGTCCGTCCTGAATGAAAACCGCAGCTTTCCACCCTCCGCCGAATTCATCGCCAGGGCACGTATCAAAGCCTCAGAGCTGGCGCAGCTGCATCGACGCGCGCAAGAGGACTACACCAGATTCTGGGGCGATCTGGCACGCCGGTCATTGCATTGGCACAAACCTTTTTCAATCACGCTCGACGACAGCAAGGCACCCAACTACCGCTGGTTTACCGACGGCGAACTGAACGTATCCTGGAATTGCCTGGACGCACATCTGGGTGAGCGCGGTCACAAAACCGCAATCATTTTCGAAGGTGAGCCGGGGGATAGCCGACGTTTGAGCTATCGCGAACTGCACTCCGATGTGTGCCGCTTCGCCAACGCGCTGCGCAAACTCGGAGTGGGTCACGGTGACCGCGTGGTCATCTATATGCCGATGGTCCCGGAGGCGGTGATCGCGATGCAGGCCTGCGCGCGTATCGGCGCAGTTCACTCCGTGGTATTCGGCGGCTTCTCGGCGATCGCACTGCGCGACCGGATTCGCGATGCCGAGGCCAAGCTCGCGATTACCGCGGACGGCGGCTGGCGCGGCGGGCACGCCTTGAACCTCAAGGGTGCGGTTGACGCGGCGTTGGCCGACGGTTGTCCGACCATCAGGTCGGTCGTGGTCCTGAAGCGCACCCACACCCAGATCACCATGCATCCCGGTCGCGACGTGTGGTGGCATGACCTGGTTGATGGCGAATCGCCGCAGTGCGAGCCGGAGTGGGTCAATGCCGAACATCCGCTGTACCTTCTCTATACCTCGGGATCCACCGGCAAGCCCAAAGGCATTCAGCATTCGAGCGCCGGCTATCTGCTGAACACCCGGCTAACTTGCGAGTGGGTGTTTGATTTGCGCGAAGACGATGTCTTCTGGTGTACCGCAGACGTTGGCTGGGTCACCGGTCACAGCTATGTCGCGTATGGACCGCTCGCCGCCGGCGCCACCATCGTGATGTATGAAGGCGCACCGATGATTCCCGACGGCGGACGCTTCTGGAAGATCTGTGCGGCGCACGGCGTGACCGTCTTCTATACCGCGCCGACTGCGATTCGCTCGCTCATGAAGCTGGGCGATGAGATTCCTTCTCGTTACGATCTGTCGAAGATCCGACTGCTGGGCAGTGTCGGCGAGCCCATCAACCCGGAAGCCTGGATGTGGTATCACCGAGTGATCGGACGCGGACGCTGTCCGATCGTTGATACCTGGTGGCAGACCGAGACCGGCGCCATCATGATCTCGCCATTGCCCGGCGTGACCGTCGCCAAGCCGGGCTCTTGCACGCAGGCGCTGCCCGGAATCTTCGCCGACATCGTTGATGACCGCGGCGAATCGGTCAAACAGCCAGGCGCCGGCGGTTATCTGGTCATCCGCAAGCCCTGGCCGTCGCTGGCGCGCACCATCTGGAAGGACAACGACCGCTATCTGAGCACCTACTGGGAGAAGTTCAACAACCGTTTCTACCTCGCCGGCGACGGTGCCCATCGCGACTCAGAAGGGTACTTCTGGATCGTCGGCCGGATCGACGACGTGCTCAACGTTGCCGGACATCGGCTCGGCACGATGGAGATCGAATCCGCGCTGGTAGCACATCCGCGCATCGCCGAGGCGGCCGTGGTCGGCCGTCCGCACGAGGTCAAGGGGGAGTCGGTGTTCGCGTTCGTCGTCTGTCGTGGCGCGCGCCCGGATGCCGACCTCGGCAAGCTCACCGAAGAGCTGCGTTCCTGGGTCGCTCAGCAACTCAGCCCGATCGCCAAGCCTGACGACGTCCGCTTTGCCGATGCGCTGCCGAAAACGCGCTCCGGCAAGATCATGCGCCGGCTGCTGCGCGCGATCGCGCGCGGTGAAGAGATCACGCAGGATGTCTCGACGCTCGAGAATCCAGCCATCGTCGCGCAGCTGCGCGGCGAGAACATGGCCGCTCACGCTGCGAGTATCAGGTCGAGCACGCCTGCGCCACACAAGCCCAAGGCCAGGAACACAACCAAATCGAAAGTCAAGGCGAAGGCGAAGGCGAAAACGAAAGTCACGGCCAAGGCCGGCCGCAAGCCGGTTCGCCGGCTCACCGCGCGCCACCGCCCGCCGAGTAAGGCGAAGGCCAAGACGAAGGTTTCCAGGCGCAAGGTACGCGCGCGCCGATGAAATGGCGCGTCGTTTCCGCGGCCGCGCTGGTTTCGGCGGGGCTGTGCCTGAGTGCATGTCGCACGCCTCCGGGGCCGAAGACGACTCCGGGTGCGCTCGTTCAACCCGCTGCCCCGCCAGGTGCGTTGGTCCCGGGAACTCACTACACGGTCGATGCGCAGCGCTCGCAGGTGTTGGTGCTGGTCTATCGCGATGGTGCGATGGCGCACCTCGGGCACAATCACGTGATTTCTGTGCGGCAACTCAGCGGCAGCGTGTCGATGGGTTCCGACCCGGGCCACTCATCGTTTCAGATCGACTTCCCGGTCGATGCCATGAGCGTGGATGAAGCGGCGCTGCGCGCCGCGGAAGGCGCGGATTTTCAGAGCACGGTCGATGAGGCGGCGATTGCCGGCACGCGCGATCACATGCTGGGCGAAGCGCTGCTCAACTCGAAGCAGTTCCCGCAGATTCACCTCGCGTCCGAGCAGATTCATGACAGCGGCGGCAGTCTGAGTGCCCTCACCACGATCGTGGTACGCAACACCACGGCTCATGTGCAGATACCGGTGACGCTACAGACCTCCGGCGATGATCTGACTGTGAACGGTGAGTTCGATCTGACCCACACGCAGCTCGGATTGACTGCATACAGCGTCGCGCTCGGCGCGCTGCGCGTGGCCGAGCGCATTCACATCCGGTATCGACTGATCGCGCACCGACAACCCTAGGAGCCTGTCCGCGGTCGCGGTCACGCGCATGGCTCAGACAGCCTCCTAGTCGGATACTGGCACGATCAGCAGCGCGGTGCCTTCCGGGGACTCGATCAGACAGCTACGCTTTCGATCCAGACCGCGCGGCAAGTGGGTCGATGTCGGTAGCTCCAGTTCGCGCATCCGCTGCATCGCGGCCGCAATATCGACGCACTCGAATACCAGCAATGGAGCGTCGAACGTGCGGCGCTGGTGGAACGCCAGATCCAGGTGATCGCTGGTCAACGGCAGATGCGGGAACGGTAGATCTTCTTCCGCCAGCGCGACGAAACCAGCGAGCTCCCAGAATATACGGGCGCTGTCGAAATCGGTCTGCGGCAGACTCAGGTGCGAGAAGTAACCGCACAAGGATTGTTTGGCAGAGCCCTGCGGTGCGGGCGAATAGGTACGCGCCTCCAGCAAGGTCACGGCATGTCCGGCCGGATCGCGCAACACCACTTGATTCAGGCGGTCCTCACCCAGCAGGGCCAGGTCGGGTTCAAGCCGCTGCGAACGCAGGCGCGGCAGCGCGTGCACCAGATCAGGCAGCACGAAGGTTACCGAGGGGCTGGTCATTTCACGCTCGTGCAGTCCGACGTATAGACGCTCGTCGCTGAGTACCCCGTAGCGGTGAGGCCACGCGTCGGAGGTCATCAGCTGCCCGAAGCCGAGGCGATCATAGAAAGTGAACGACGCGGTGATGTCACGAGTCGCCAGCCCGATTTCTAGGAAACGCCCAAACATTACGACGCCGGGGCTCGCATGCCTGACGGGGCTGACCAGTCCGCGATGCTGCGCGCGACCAGCCGTGCGAGCATCGCGGCGTGGTCGGATCGGGCATTGAGAGCCGGCACGTAGTCAAATTGCTCCCCGCCGGCCTTCAGGAAAATTTCGCGTCCGACCAGCGCAATCTCTTCGAGCGTCTCGAGGCAATCCGAGGCGAATCCCGGGCATACGACCCTGACAGCGCGCACGCCGCGTCGCGGCAGCTGCGCCAATACCTCGTCGGTCGCGGGGGTGAGCCAGCGATTGGCACCAAACCGCGACTGAAAAGTCAGGCTCCAGTCGCGCTGTTCCAGATCCATCGCGGCCGCCAGCAGTGCGGCGGTCTGGCGGCACTCATCAGCGTAGCGATCGCCAGCGGTGACGTAAGACAGCGGAATGCCGTGGAACGACATCAGCAGGTGCCCACCTTTACCGTGCAGGCGCCGATAGTCGGTAAGACTGGCAGCCAGGGCGCGAATGTAGTCCGGCTCGGCGTGGTAGTTGGCGATATAGCGCAGCTGCGGTAGCGCGCGCCAGTCCCGCAAGGCCTGTGCGACCTGATCGTAGACGGCACCGGTGGTGCTGCCACTGCTTTGAGGGAACAGCGGCAGAACCAGCAGCCGACGCACGCCGGCATCACGCAGCCGGCGGATGGTCTGGCCGACGAACGGCGCGGAATACAGGAACGCCTGTTCGACCTGCACGTGACCGCGCAACGCATGGATCTCACGCTCCAGAGCCTCGCGCAGCTGCCCGGTGTAGACGAGCAAGGGTGAGCCTTCGTCGCGCCAGATCCGCTGGTACTTGTGCGCGCTACGTGGTGAGCGCACGGGCAGTACGAGCCCATACAGCAGCGGCAGCCACAGCACGCGCGGCAATTCGATGACCCGCGGATCCGACAGGAAGCGGCGCAGGAATCGGCGCACCGCGGCGGTACTGGCCGCCTCGGGGGTACCGGTATTGACCAGCAGTACCGCGGGTGAGACGCCTCCGGGGTTCAGCGACGAATCGTTCACGGCAATTCGGCTGGCACGCTAACCCACGCGCTGTGCCAGAAACGCCAGGGTACGGCTGCGTGCCAGGGCGGCATCTTCCGCACGGTATCGATCGGGGCGGTCTTGGTTGGCGAAGTCGGGGGCTGCCGGATACAGGTAGTACTCGCCCGCTGGATAGGCCTCGCGCAGCTGCGGCACTTCGCTGGCCGCATGGCCGCTGTCGTGTTCGCCGAAATGAAACTGGGTGGGACAAGGCGGTGTCTTGGGCGAGTGCTCGAGCATCTTCGCGCCGTCATAGCACACGGCAGCCGCCATCGGTACCGAGCCGGCAGCCGCCCAGGTCAGCGTACCGCCCCAGCCGAAACCGACCGTGGCGACCCGGCCGGCGTGGCGCACGACCGCGGCGGCGGCGGCGATGTCCAGCAGTGCTTTGGCCAATGGAACCTGCAGCCGATAGCCCATCGCCAGCTCGGCGTCCTCAGGCGTGTACCCCAGCACCACGTTGCGATGAATGCGGTCGAACAGCGCCGGGGCGATGGCCAGATAGCCCTCATGCGCAAAATGGTCCGCGACCCGCCGGATATGAGCAGTCAGTCCGAAGATCTCCTGCACCACCACCACGGCGCCGCGGGCGCGATCGCAGGCACTGGCAAGGTAGGCGCTGAAGGTATGCCCATCGCGGGCCATCAGCGACTGGAATTGATTCACGCACGTTCCAGGATCGCCGTCACACCCATGCCGCCCGCCGTGCACGCCGAAGCGATGCCGCGCTTGGATTGCGGAGCGAGCGATAGCTGCTTCGCCAGAGTGGCCAGGATGCGTGCTCCCGTGGCTGCAAAGGGATGACCGATCGCGACACTGCCGCCCTTGAGATTGAGCTTGGCATAGTCGATTGAACCGAGTGCTTCCGAAAGTCCCAGGCGATCCCGGCAGTAATCAGCCGACTCCCACGCTTTGAACAGGCACAGCGGCACCGCCGCGAACGCTTCATGGATCTCATAGAAATCGAAGTCCTGCAGTCTCAGGCCGGTATCTTTGAGTATTTCGGCCACGGCATACGCAGGCGCCATCAGCAGCCCCTCTTTGCCGCTGGCGAAATCCACCGCCCAGCTCTTGCCGGCCGTTATGTAGGCCAGGATCGGCAAGTTACGCCGGGCGGCCCACTGCTCGGAGGCGAGCAGCAGTGCCGCGGACCCGTCAGTCAGCGGTGTGCTGTTGCCGGCCGTGAGACTGCCCTGGCCGCTGAAGTCGTAAACGGCCTTCAGCTTGCCCAGTCGCTCCACCGAGGTATCGGTGCGCACATTGTTGTCAGTGTTCAGATCACGAAACGGGATCACCAGATCCTCGTAGAAACCCTCGCGCCAGGCCGTAGCGGCCTTGACGTGACTGTCATACGCAATGCGATCCTGATCTTCGCGGCTGATGTTCCAGGTCTTGACCATCAGCTCGCAGCTCTGCCCCATCGACAGACCTGTGCGAGGTTCCACCACTGCGGGCAACACCGGTTTGAAATCACGCGGGCGCAGACTGAGCCAGGGTCTCATGCGCTGACCGAAGCTGCGGCCGCGCGCGCTTTGCAGGAGTTTCTGCTGAAAGGACCTCGGATAGGCGATCGGGGGATCGCTGGTGGTGTCGACACCGGCGGCGATACCGGCCTCGATCTGCCCCAGCGCGATCTTGTTGGCCACCAGGATGGCCGCCTCGAGGCTGGTGCCGCAGGCGCGTTGCACGTCCAATCCGGGCGTTTGCGGATCGAGCCCGGAAGACAGCAGGCTTTCGCGCGTCAGGTTATAGTCTTTTGGGTGTTTGATGACGGCGCCGGCAATGACATCGCCGAGGCGTTCGCCGTGCAGATTGAAGTGATCCACGATTCCGCGCAGGGAAGCGATCAACAGCTCCTGATCGTCGGAGCTGGCATAAGCCGTATTGGAGCGTGCGAACGGCGTGCGTATTCCGCCGATGATCGCGACGCGTCGGGTGGTGCTTCCTACCTGCATGATTGGCGACTCCGTGAAAACGCCTAGGATGCCATGCCCGTGCGGGCGCGGCGACAGATGGCCATCTTGCATAACAACGAGCATTGCGGGAGTGACGGGCTAAAGTGCTTGATCGTGTATACGAGCGCCGTCTCGCCGGACTGATCAACAGTCGTGAGCAGCGCCTGCTTTGCGAAGGGCCGCGCGGGCTGGAACGCGAGTCGTTGCGTGTCCATCCGGATGGGCGTATCGCCCAGACCCCGCACCCGGTCGGGCTGGGATCGGCCCTCACCAATCCGCACGTCACGACCGATTACGCCGAAGCGCTGACGGAGCTGGTCACACCGACCTTTCAGAGCAATGCTGCGTTGCTGCAGTACCTGCAGGAGCTGCATCAGTTCGTCTACCGCCGGATCGCTGACGAGCTGCTATGGGCGACTTCGATGCCCTGCGCGTTGCGGGGCGATGCCGACGTCCCGATCGCCCGCTACGGGCCGTCCCACCAGGGACGGCTGAAGTCGATCTACCGGCACGGGCTGCTGATCCGCTACGGCGGGATCATGCAGGCGATCTCCGGCGTGCATTTCAATTACTCCTTCCCGCAGCAGTTCTGGCCGCTCTATGCGCAGGTGTATCAGTCGCATGACGAAGGCCAGGACTTCGTGTCGGCGCGCTACTTCGACATGCTGCGCAACTATCGTCGCCATGGCTGGATCGTCTCCTATCTGTTCGGCGTGTCACCCGCTTTGTGTCGCTCGTTCCTGCAGAATCGTCAGGATCACCAGCTCGAGCCGCTGGGAGACGATACTTTCATCGGTCCGCATGCCACCTCGCTTCGCATGAGTGACATCGGCTACCGAAATCGCGGCCAGAGCGAGGTCGCGGTCTCGGTCAACCATATTGATGAGTATCTGCGTGACCTGCGCAGGGCGGTGACCACACCCCACCCGCCGTTCCTGAAGCTGGGCGTCAAGGTGGACGGCGAATACCGCCAGCTCTCCGGGAATCTGCTGCAGATCGAGAATGAGTACTACAGCTACGTGCGACCCAAGCGCGCGCTGCGCGCAGGGGAACGCACGACTCACGCGCTGGCTCGTGCCGGGGTCGAGTATGTCGAGGTGCGGGCGCTGGACAACAGCGCGTTCGATCCGGTCGGGGTCAACCTGCGCAAGCTCTACTTCCTCGAGGCGTTCGTTCAGCTCCTGATGTTCAAGTCCAGCGCGCCGATCGATGCGAGTGAAGAAGAGTCGATCGACCGCAATCATCTGCTCGTGGCGCGTCATGGCCGCGAACCCGGGCTGACGCTGGTTCGCGACGGGCGCAACGTGCCGATGATCGGATGGGCCGAGGAGCTGCTGGATTCGATGACGGGCATTTGCGAGCTGCTGGACAGCGGACACCCTGAACGGCCCTACAGCGCAACCCTTAAGGATCAACAGGCCAAGCTCATGGACGTCGAGCAGACACCGTCCGCACGGTTGCTGCGCGAACTGCGAGAGCACGGCGAGAGCTTTTCCGCGCTAGCACTGCGCTATTCCACCGAGCACCGCCGTTCCATCGATGCGCAACCGACCAACGATCGGCGCAGCCAGGAGTTCGCGGCAGAAGCCGAGCAGTCGCTGGAAGCGCAGCGCTCCCTGGAGTTCTCGCAACAGGGCAGCTTCGATGAATACCTGGCGCGCTATCTGGCCGATTGAAATGTTCAGCACCAGACATGGGCGTATATTCGGCGACCGCGCGCCGTGATGGTGCCGTGAGCGGTACCATTTGCGCCTGGATGAGGGCACTCACGTGGCACGAAAGGTGCACCTTCGGATCCTGCCTAGCCTGGGGATCGAACAAGAATTGAGGACGGGAGCTCTCGCATGAAACTGGTCACCGCAATCATCAAGCCCTTCAAACTGGACGATGTGCGCGCGGCGTTGTCTGAGCTTGGCGTGTCAGGCATGACCGTTACCGAGGTCAAGGGCTTTGGCCGCCAGCGCGGGCACACTGAGCTGTATCGCGGTGCCGAATATGTCGTGGATTTTGTTCCGAAAACACGCGTTGAAGTCGCGGTTCGCGCCGAACTGGTCGACCAGGTGATTGAGGCCGTGCTGAAGGCG
>DATMRM010000471.1:0-3372 GCA_035566155.1 Steroidobacteraceae bacterium
AGCCAGATCCCGAATCAGGCAGTGGCACGCTGGCACTCGATGACACCTGGGCGTTGAGCCCGGCGCTGCGCGACACGATCGGCGCGCTGTACCAGCAGCGTCAGGTCGCCTTCGTCCCGTTTGCGGGCACCGACGATCTCACGCGCAGTCATTTCGAAACTCAGGACAGCATCGAACTCGGCCAGCCCTTGGGCGGCCGCCATGACTTCCGCTCCGGCTTCATGGCGCGGCTGTCCAATTCCCTGCTCGCCGGCAGCACCCCACCGGCGCCCATCGCATTCACCGACGCGCTGCCCTTGTGTTTCCAGGGGCCGGCCCAGATTCCGAACCTATCGCTCAAGAACGTCGGCAAGCCGCCATTCGACGAACGCCAGTCGCGCATTCTGGCCGGAATGTATGCCGGCCATTCCCTGCAATCGGCGGTTTCCAACGGGCTGGAGCTGCGCCAGGAAGTCGCTCAGGCCATGGCCGATGAGATGACGGCAGCCAATCGCAACGCCATCAACAGCAAGGGCTTCGAGCTGGAGGCCGAGCGCATGGGCAGGCTGATGCGGGATAACTATCGCATCGGCTTCATCGACATCGGAGGCTGGGACACGCACGTCAACGAAGGCGCCGCGCAGGGCGCGCTGGCGACCAATCTGGCAGGCCTGGGCCGGGGCCTGCAGGCTTTCGCGCAGTCCCTGGGATCGGAATGGAACAACACCGTGGTCGTCGTGCTGTCCGAGTTCGGACGCACGTTCCGCGAGAACGGCAACCGCGGTACCGACCACGGCCACGGCACGGTCTACTGGGTCCTGGGCGGCGCCATCGCCGGGGGTCGCATCGCCGGTGAACAGCAGCCCCTGGAGCGTGTGAACCTGTTCCAGGATCGGGACTATCCGGTGCTGAATGATTATCGCGCGCTGCTCGCGGGCTTATTCCGTTCGATGTGGTCGCTGACTGCGGCGCAGCTCGAACCGGTCTTCCCACAGGCCCGCAGCATCGATCTGAAGCTGCTCTGACCTGGGCTCTAGTGACGCGCCGCCTGCTGTTGTCGGCGCAGAAACCACACCAGGTAGGCAACGATGATGAGATTGACCAGCAGCGTGGCCGCGATCGGCAGGCGATGTCCCGGCGGTCGCTTGACCAGCTCCCATAGTTCAAACGGGATCAGGGAAGCGGTGAACACAGTGGTGAGCCATTCCGCCCAGGTCTTGCGCATCCACAACCCGATGCCCTCGATCAGTGCGACCGCGGTATAGGCGACAGTGACCGCAACGAAGATCTGAATGCGCTTCGCGCCCAGATCCTCCACCCAGTCGAGCGCGCGTTCGATCAGCTTGCGCTCCAGCCGATCGTCACTGAGAGTTGACGACCAGGAGTACAGCCGCTCGATGATATTGGCATCGAGCAGCTTGTGCACACCATAGCTGGTCGCGATCAGCAACAGTACTTTGGCGAATTTGAAAAGCGCGATCAGGCGCAGCCCGTCGATCTTGCGCGGCAGCGGAGGCGGATTGGCGGCGGTGAGTGCGTTAGACATCGATCGGTGTGTCCTGGCGTGCGCCCCACTCACTCCACGAACCGTCGTACAGCGCACCCATCGGCAGACCGGCCTCGTGCAGTGCCAGACTCAGTATGGCGGCGGTGAGTCCTGAGCCGCAGCTGGTAATGACTTCACGGCTGGCGTCGACGCCGCTCGCCTGAAAGCGCGCCTTGAGCTCGCCGGCGGGCAACAGGGTTTGCTGCGGCGTCAGCAGTTCGCTGAACGGCAGGTTGCGGCTGCCCGGCACATGCCCGCCCCGCAGTCCGGGCCGTGGCTCCGGTACGCGCGCATGAAAGCGCTCGGCCGAGCGTGCGTCGAGCAGCAGCTCGCGCCGCGTGGTCACATTCGCCAGCACATCCCCCAACCCACGCAGGCGGCGGGCGTTGAACGCGGCGCGATAGCTGGTGACGGCCGGGGCCGGAGCCTGTGTCTGCTGGAGCGCGCGATCCTCCGCGCGCCACTTGGGCAGCCCACCATCGAGCACCGCGCACTGCTCGTGTCCGAATAGTCGCATCAGCCACCAGGCGCGGGGCGCGGAGAATAGGCCCTTCTGGTCGTAGAACACGATGCGGCTGGCATTGCAGACTCCGAGCGCGCCGATCATCCGCTCGAACTGCGCGGTCGTTGGCACCATGTGCGGCAATGAAGACTGCGTGTCGGCCACCGCATCGATGTCGAAGAATCGCGCTCCGGCAATGTGCGCGCGCTCATACTCGGCTTTGGCATCACGCTGCTCGGTTGGCAGGTACCAGCTGGCATCGAACACGCGCAGATCCGCTGCGCCGAGCTCCCCCGCCAGCCAATCCGTGCTCACCAGTGCCTTCAAAGTATCCCCCGCCATTGAAACCTTTACTCACTGTGCCAACTCAGAGCGACCCGTAAACGGATTGAAGCGCTGCTCCGATAGCGCCGCCCAAGCAGCTGCTCCCAGATGCTCGAGATGAAAATAGACCCGCGGCTTGCTCGGATCGGTTGCCAGCATGAATCCGGTCGGCGTTGCCGGTACATCGCTGGCGTAGTAGCCGCCATCCTGTGCGCGCTGCGTCTGCAATGACGCTTGCACGGCCCGCGCGGCGCTGTCCCTGTGCAACAACTGCAACAGTACCGCGACCTGCGCGGTACCTTCGCTCCACAAACCGCCACCCGCCTGGCTGTAAGTATATCCGGTCTGGAAGCGCAATCGCCGATCGCAGGTGCCCAGCGCATCGGCATATTGAGTTGCCGCGCCGGGTATTGCCATCAGCGGCCAGATCTGCGCGTCCAGCGCGAGCAGCAGGTTGAGCGTGACGCCGTCGTCCGCGGTTCCGACTGCGAAATAGCCGGTATCCGCGCGCCACATGGCTATCACGAAGTTCTGCGCGGCGCGTGCCCGATCCTGCCACTGGACGTCGCCCGTGGCGCGCGCCAGCCAATGAAACGCCGCTGCCAGATCGGTATTGTGCTCCGAGGACTTCCACGACAGGCGCTGCGGAGTCGGTTCGTGACCAAAATCGCCACCGGTGAAACCTCCGGCACCGCGCGCATCGGCCCTGCCTTGCAGCCAACGCGCGAGCTGTAAAGCCCCGTCGAGATAGCGTGCCTCGCCCGTGTTTTTTTCCAGCGTCAGCAGCGCCAGCATGGCCCAGGCAACATTGCCGGTGTCGCTTCCGACCTGATATCGATCCTCCAGCCACTTCCGTGCATTGGGATCCCACCAGCCTGCCAGCTTCACTGTGTCAGTGCGGACAACTCCCGCAGCGTACGCATTGCGCAAACGCCCATCGTGCCAGAAGCGATCGTGACCCTGCGCCCACAGTAGTGCATCGCCAATGCGGCGCGCCTGAGTGATCTGACCACAGGCCACC
>DATMRM010000472.1:0-2832 GCA_035566155.1 Steroidobacteraceae bacterium
GGCTGGTGAGCTTTATGCAGTACGATCTGGGCTTCTTTGATCACGAGACCGGGCGGATAACCAGCGCCGAGAACCCCTTCGGCGCAAAAGTGTTACCCATGTGCCCGGAATGAAACGTTACCGATGTGGTCGGAACGGACCGCAATTTGATGGTGGCCAGGGGTGGAATTGAACCACCGACACGCGGATTTTCAGTCCGCTGCTCTACCAACTGAGCTACCTGGCCGTCGGAGGGGACGCGTATTAGACCGGTCGGCCGGCGGGACCGTCAACCCCTTGACTCTACTTGCGTTCCGGCTCGACAAATTCGCCGGGTTTGGATGATCCGGCTCCGAAAAAGAACTTCTCCATCTCCCCTTCCAGGAACTTGCGGGCCTTGGGCTCAATCGGTGTCAGCCGATATTCGTTAATGAGCATGATCTGGTGCGCTCGCCAGCGCTCCCAGCCCTCTTTGGAGACATTCTGGAAAATGCGCTGGCCCAGAGGGCCTGGATAAGGTGGGCGGTCCAGTGCCGGCGCCTCTCGCTTCAGCAACACGCAATTGACAGTTCGGTTCATTGCAGCTCCATCCCGGCCAGCAGTGTCGCGATGGGCGCCGGCAGCCCAATCCTTTCAGGGTTTCGTGCGTTGTACCACAGCGCCCCCTCACCGGCGGTCTCCAACGGCGGGCCAGCGAGACTTACACGAAGGGGCGTGATCTCCAGATCAAAGTGCGTGAATGCATGACGCACCAGGGACATGCACTCAGTATGCGATGGCTCGCTGCGCAATTCGCTCTTGCAGAAACGGGTCGCAGCCTCAGCGCTGTCGAACTCCGGCGGGCTCCATAGCCCTCCCCAGATGCCGCGTGCCGGGCGCCTCTGCAGCAGCACCGCTCCCCGTCCATTGACCGCAAACAGCATAACGACCTGACGCGTCGGGCGATTCGGACGCTTTCGCGGCGTGGGCAAGTCCGACACGCGACCGGCAGCGAAGGCTTTGCATCCCTTTCGCAACGGACAGTGCATGCACAATGGATCGTGTCGGGTACACAGGGTTGCACCAAAATCCATGATTGCCTGGGTATAGATGGCAACCTGCGAATCAGGCGTGCACCCGTCGGCGCGTTGCCAAAGCTCCTGCTCGACGCGGCGTTCATTGGGTGCCCCTTCGATTGCGAAGTAGCGTGCCAGAACGCGCTTGACGTTGCCGTCCAGAATCGTTGCGCGCCGGTCGAAGGCGATCGAGACGACCGCCGCGGCGGTCGACCGGCCGATCCCTGGAAGCTCCGCGAGCACTTCAACCTCGCCGGGAAACTCACCGCGGTGCGCTTGCACGATGATTTGCGATGCGCGGTGCAGATTACGCGCACGGGAGTAGTAGCCGAGCCCGGCCCACAGATGCAGCACCTCATCGATCGGAGCTGCAGCCAGAGTCTCTACATCCGGAAAACGGTGCACGAAGCGCTCGTAGTAGCCGACGACCGTTGCCACCTGCGTTTGCTGCAGCATGATCTCGGAGACCCACACACGGTACGGCGTTTTGTGATGCTGCCACGGAAGGTCGTGACGGCCGTGGCGCAGATGCCAGTCGATCAGAGTCTGGGCGAAGTCCATCCGCCCATTCTCGCCGCTTCGCTCAGCTGTTGGAACCCTGCGGGGGAATCGGGTGTTCGGACGCCTCGCTCGCCTGCAGGAAGCCAATGCGGCGCGTCGGCTTGCCATTGCCATCGGTCAGCGTAACACCCGAGCCCCGCAGCCAGACCCAGTGTCCCGCCTTGTGCTTGACGCGATATTCGATCACCGCGGTGTGACCCTCGGCCGTGTCGACCGGACGCATGGCGTCGAAGCAGCCCACATCCTCCGGATGAATGCGCGCCACCCACTCCTCGCGGCTGTGTCCCAGTTCTTCACTGGTATAGCCGAGCAGCCGCTCACTGCCGAAGCGGTTGACCCAGCCGCTGACAAAGTCGACCTCGAACACCATGCCGCGCGCAGCCATCGTCGCATGACGAAACAGCTCATCGCTGGCGCGCAGCGCCTCGCGCTGGGCTCGCCGTTCGGTAAAGTCGATCACAAAGCCGACCATCTGTTTACCCCCGCCCTTCTCGTCGCGGACCATCGCGCAGGCGCGATCCAGCACCCACATCCAGCTGCCGTCGGCGCAGCGCATGCGGTATTCCTGCTCATAGCTTTCGGTCTTACCGGCCACCATGTTGTTCGCGATCGTCATCGCACGCTCTCGGTCGTCCGGATGAATGTTGTTGTACCAGAAGCGCAGCTGCGCGCGCCCGGCAATGGGGTCGACGCCGAACAGGCGGTAATAGCTATCGGTGTATGTGACTTCGAACGGCTCGGCTTGCCAATGCCACATCCCGCAGCGCGCGACCTGCAGCGCCGCCTCGAGCCACGGCTGGGTAAAATGCTTTTGTAGCTCCGCTCGGCGCCGCGCATCCACGTCCATGCACACGCCGACCATGCGCAGCGGCGCATTGCTCTCATCGCGTTCGGTCACGCGTGCACGCGCATAAATCCAGCGCCACTGCCCCTCGGCGGTCATGATGCGGTATTCGGAGTCGTAGAAGTCCTGCCGCCCTTCCAGATGATCCTGATAGCGCTGCGCGGCACCAGCGGCATCGCTCGGATGAACGTTGGCCAGCCAGCGTTCCTGATGTTTCTGGCCCTCGCACGGATCGATCCCGTACTGCGCGCACCAGCTGTCGAACCAACGTGTCGTGTCGTGCGTCAGTTCGGTTTCCCACAGACCCATACGAGCGCCCCAGACGGCTGTCTGCAGCCGCGCCTCGCTCGCACGCAGCGCCACTTCGGCGCGTTTCTGCGCATCGATGTCGAG
>DATMRM010000473.1:0-2636 GCA_035566155.1 Steroidobacteraceae bacterium
CTTCATGCAGTTTCTGGAGCATCGGGCCGCGAACGCCGAGGCACTGTATATCCTCGGCGATCTGTTCGAGACCTGGGTGGGGGATGATGATGACGAGCCCTATCGCAACCGCATCTGCCGCTCGCTGGCGGCACTGAGTAGCTGGGGCGTGCCGTGCTATGTCATGCACGGCAATCGCGACTTTCTGTTTCAGAGTGGCTTCGAGCAGCGCACCGGCGCTCGCCTGATCGCCGATCCGGTCGTGACCGAGCTGTATGGCGAGCAGGTGCTGCTGACACACGGTGATGCGCTCTGCATCGCCGACCGCCCCTATCAACGTCTGCGGGGCATCGTGCGAAATCCGCGCTGGCAGCGCAGATTCCTGCGTCTGCCGCTGTCGTTGCGTCGCGGATTGGCCGATCGCGCACGCCGCGGCAGTCAGCGTCACACGCAGCGCACCGCCTACGAGATCATGGATGTCGATCTGCCCGCCGTCAGTGAGGCGATGCGAGCCTGCGGTGTGCGCACGTTGATTCACGGTCATACGCACCGGCCGGCGGTGCACGGGTTTCAGCTCGACGGACAGGACGCGCGCCGCATTGTGCTCGGCTCCTGGCACCAGGCCGGCAGCTGTCTCGAGTGGGGAGCGCAGGGATTTCAGTTACTGGCGCTGCCCAGACGCGGCGGACCGGAGTGAAAGCGCAGCTGCTCATCCGGCAGAGTTGCCAGTTCGGCTTCCACCGCTGCCAGTTCAGCCAGCCGTGTCTGCGCCTGCGACGGATCCGCCGCATCGGCCGCGAGCTGTGCCAGACGCACGTACAGTTCGAAGTGGCGCGCCTCGCAGTGCCGCAGTGATTCGTAGAAAGCCGCGAGCGGTGCGGGCAGACGCGCGGCCAGCAACCGAAAGCGCTCGCACGAACGCGCCTCGATCAGTGCGTGCGCGCACATGAGGTCCAGCTTGCGCACCGGCTCGTGCTGGCGCACTGCCGCCCTCAGGCCCGCGGCATAGCGACCGGGGCGCTGGCGCACATACTCCACCTGCAGGCGCCGCATCATCTGTGACACCTGCTCGAAGTGCCGCAGCTCCTCGCGCGCCAGCCGCGACAGTGTGGTGGTGAGAGCCTGATCTTGCGGATAGGCGAAGATCATCGCCAGCGCGCTGGACGCGGCCTTCTTTTCACAGTTGGCGTGATCGACCAGCAGTTCGCGCCAACCTTCGCACGCGGCATCGACCCACGCCTGCGGTGTCACGGCCGCCAAAATGTTCATGCCGATGTCCTACCCGCGCGAGCAGCCGAGGCCGGCGCCGCGAGGACCTTCACACCAGAGCTCCTTTGAGGAGCCAGGCGTTGCGGGTCGAGTCGATCTGGCGCGCGGTCTCGAGGGCATCGACGAAGCGGTCGGCTGGCTCCTTGGCCATCATCCGATCGAGCAGCGGCTGCATATCGGCCAGCGGCTCGGGCAGGCGCGGCAACGGCGCATTGCGATGCATGTAGATGATCGCCATCGGATTGGTGGCGGTGTAAGGCTTCTGCCCGCTCAGCATCTCGAACAACATGACGCCCAGGCTGTACAGGTCGCTGCGCAGATCGATGTCCTGGCCATGCCCCTGCTCCGGGCTCATGTAGTGGGGTGTGCCGAAGATCAGACCGGTATCGGTGATCTCCAGCTCCAGCGCTTCGTGCTTGGCGAGGCCGAAGTCGATCAGCGCAATCTGATCATCGGCGCGCAGCATGACGTTGCCGGGCTTCAGATCCCGATGCAGGATGCCGGCCGAATGCAGCGCGCCCAGTGCGCGCGCGATCTGGCTGGCAAACCCCAGAGCCTCCGAGGGCGATATGCCGGCGCGCATCCGTCGTCGCAGATCACCGTGCGTGAAGTATTCCATCGCCAGGTACGCGTGATCGTCAGCGACCCCGAGCTCGTACAGCCGCACGATGTTCGGATGGTGGACGCGCTGCGCGATTTCGTATTCCTGCAGGAAGCGCGCGAAGGCCTGATCCACGCCCGAGTCATCGCGCCGCGAGGGCGTCACTTTCAGCACCACCAGCGTGCCGGCTTTCTCGCTCTCGGCCACGTAGAGTTGCGAGACCGAGCCGCGCGCCAACAATCGCGCACGACGGTAACCGGGAATGCGCGCCTCACCGAAGCGACGCGATTCCAGCGCCTCGGGCGAGACCCTCCAGTCGGCCATCTCCCGACGGTGCTGCCGCGATGCCGCCTCGAGCAGCCTGATGAAACCGTCGTGGTCCATCCGTCCTTTGGAGGCCACCCCGAACGCGCCACTTTCCATCGCGCGCTCACGCTGACGCTCCTGATCATCGTCGTCTTCGAGCAGATAGATGATCGGGGCGAAGCCGCGGCGGCTGCTCAGATCACGCAGCCACATCAATCCGTGTCCGTCGTTGGCGTCTGCCGACAGCAGCACCGCGTCATGGCCCTGAGCCAGATACTCCGCGGGCAGCGGTCCGCGCTGCTGGGGTGGATAGGCGGTGAGCTGCGCCTCCGGCCACTCGCAGCTCAGGTGGTGACGGATCAGTGCCCGCACCTTGGGATCTTCCTCGATCAGCAATACGCGTATGCCCACTCGAGCGCCCCCGGAAGCTGACAACGAGCTTATAGCCCGCCGATCGCTTTCAGACCCATGCGGGCTGCGC
>DATMRM010000474.1:0-9009 GCA_035566155.1 Steroidobacteraceae bacterium
GTCTTCGGATGACCACTCACCCGGTCGAATTTGACATGTATTACAGCGTCTGAGCGATATCAATAGAAAACCAGGGAGTTGCAAGCTATGCGCATGAGTCGAATGTTCAAATACAAAAGCAGAAGCCTGCAGGCGGCTTTCGCCGTGCTGGCCGCCGCTCTGCTGGTGCTTGCATTGGGCAAGCCGCTGACGGCGACTGCGGACGAAGCACCCGCGGCAGCAGCGACGGCGCCCGCGCCTGCAGCGGCACCCGCAGCGACGCCTGCTGCGACGACGCCGGCGGCGCCGACCGAGCCGCAGATCGTGAGCTTCGACAAGCTCAATTCGGGCGATACCGCCTGGATGCTCACCTCCACAGCGCTGGTGTTGATGATGACCATTCCAGGCCTCGCATTGTTCTACGGTGGCATGGTCCGCAAGAAGAACGTGCTGGCCACGCTGATGCAGAGCTTCGCGATCACCTGTCTGGTGACGATCCTGTGGTGGGCGATCGGCTACTCGCTGGCCTTCACACCGGGTTCGAAGTACCTCGGCGGGTTCTCGCGACTGTTCATGCACGGTGTGCTCTACGATCACGATGGCATGAAGGTGAGCGTGTCGCACCTGGCCCTGACGATCCCTGAGACCGTCTACGTGATGTTCCAGGCGACCTTCGCCATCATCACGCCGGCGTTGATCTGCGGCTCGTTTGCCGAGCGCATGAAATTCTCGGCGATGATGTGGTTCATGGGCATCTGGCTGCTGGTGGTGTACTGCCCGGTGGCGCATTGGATGTGGGAATCAACCTCGGGCTGGTTTGCATCCACGCAGCTGGACTTCGCGGGCGGCACGGTGGTGCACATCAATGCGGGTATTGCCGGCCTTGCGACCGCACTGATGCTGGGTAAGCGCGAAGGCTTCGGCAAGGAGAAGATGGCGCCACACAACCTGACCCTGACCGTCATCGGCGCATCGCTGCTGTGGGTGGGCTGGTTCGGCTTCAATGCCGGATCGGCAGTGGCCTCGGACGGCCGCGCCGGTATGGCGTTCGCCGTGACGCACATCGCCACCGCAACCGCGGCGCTGGCCTGGATGTTCACCGAGTGGCTGAGCAAGGGCAAGCCGAGCGTGCTGGGCATCGCCTCGGGTGCGGTGGCCGGTCTGGTGGCGATCACACCGGCTTCAGGCTTCGTCGACCCTGGCTCCTCGGTGATCATCGGCGTAGCGGCGGGAGTGATCTGCTACATCGCCTCCACCGCAGTCAAGAAAATGTTCGGCTACGACGATTCGCTGGACGCGTTCGGTGTGCACTGCATCGGCGGCATCGTCGGCGCGTTGTTGACGGGAGCATTGGTCAGCAAGCTGATCAGCGGCGCCGAGGGTAGTGTGCTGCTGCAGCTCAAGGGTGTGAGCGCCACGCTGGTGTGGAGCTTCGTCATGAGCATGATCATCCTGAAGTTGATCGATCTGACGATCGGACTGCGCGTGACGACTGAACAGGAGCGCGAAGGGTTGGACATCTCGCAACACGGCGAGAGCATCGAATAATCATCGGGAGAAATGCGCCATGAAACTAATCACAGCGATTATCAAGCCGTTTAAGCTCGATGAGGTGAGAACCGCCCTGACGACGCTGGGTGTCTCGGGAATGTCGGTGACGGAGATCAAGGGCTTTGGCCGTCAGCGCGGTCACACCGAGCTATACCGAGGAGCGGAGTACAAGGTGGATTTCGTGCCCAAGTCACGCGTGGAGATCGCGGTGCGGGCCGAGCTGGTCGATCAGGTGGTGGAGGCGATCATCAACGCCGCCAAGACCGGCAAGGTCGGTGACGGCAAGATCTTCATCAGCGATCTGCAACGCGTGGTACGTATCCGTACCGGCGAAACCGACGATAGCGCGCTCTAAGCAGGCGACGTCGGGAGACCTTGAGGCTCGGGGGCGGGTGTGCCGCCCCCGAGCGTCCATCCAGACCAGCCCGTTCAGCCTGCGCGGTGATGCTGGGCCAGCAAATCCTTCACCTGTGCGAGCTGGCGGCTGGCATCCGCGACATTGCCGCCGGCACACTCCGCCGCAACCTGCTTCAGCTGCGACTTCATCCACTGAGCCTGGCCGGCCGTGAACTCCGAACCGTCGGATGCGAACACACGCATCTGTCCCATCTTGTCAGGGCGCAGCGAGCCGACGATGTGCTCACACTCGTGCAGTGAGGTCATGAGTTGGTCGTCACACAGGGTGGAACCATAGACGTTCGAGGCCGTCAGCAGACCCATCGCCAAGAGCGTCAAATATCGGTTGTTCATGATCGCTTCTCCAAACGTCGCTGTAGCGACGGCGCGAACATTGACAACTTCGGCGGCGGCTGCAAAGACAGCAACGCGTTAAGATTTTCCAAATTGCGGCGCGCGATAGGTTCTGCATATTTCTTTGCGACATCCTTATGCTTTGCGCACCAGCAGCACCGGAACAGGGGCGTGGCGTGCAACGAACTCGGCATCGCTTCCCAGCACGGCTCGGGCAAAGCCGCGCCGACCGTGGGTCCCCATGACAATCAGGTCGGCGTGCCAAACTTGCGCATCCTCGATGATGCCTTCGCCGATCTGCGTGCTGTGGTGTTCGAACAGACGTGGCTCAACTTCCAGGCCGGCAGCGCGGGCCGGCGCTGCCGCCGCGCTGAGCACGTCCTGGCCATCTTCACGCAATCTTCGCATCACGTCGCCGCTCGAAGCGCCACCGAGCACGGCGCTAACATAGGCGTAGCTGACCACGTGCAGCAGGCGCAGCCGGGCCTTTTGATCCACGGCCAGATTGATCGCCTCGGTGCAGGCACGCGATGAGCTGTCAGTGCCATCTATGGCGACCAGGATTCTTTGATACATTGCAACCCCCATTGGCAATAGCAGACGACTATCGGTTCCACCAACCTCCACCCAGCGCCTGGAACAGAGCGACAGTGTCGCCAAAGCGGGTGGCCTGGGCCTGCACGCGTGCGAGTAGGGCCTGGTTGTAGCTGGCCTCGGCGTTCAGCAGGATCAGATCGTTGACGTATCCGACCTCCATCTGACGACGAGTCAGATCGTAGGTCACTTTAGCGGCATTCTCCGCACGCACGTTTGCGGCCAACGCATCGGCATCGGACAACGAGGCGTGCAGGGTGTCGGCAACGTTCTGATAGGCGGCGATGACGCTGCTCTGATACTGCGCCGCAGCCTGCTTCAGCGCATCGTCCGCAGCGCGCTTTCTATGCAGCAACGTACCGCCTTCGAACAAGGGTTGCGTGACGTTGCCAACCAGATTCCAGAATGGACCGCCCTTGCGGAACAGCCACGGGATTTCATCCGCGTTACCGCCCAGCGCTCCGGTGATTGAGAATTGCGGCAGCATTGCGGCGATCGCGACCCCTACCTGTGCGTTCGCAGCGTGCAAGTGTGCCTCGGCGGCGCGTACATCGGGGCGCTGTTCAACGATCCTCGCCGGCAGGCTCAACGGCAGTTCCATTGGCAGCTGCAGCGCATCGAACTCGAAGGTCTCGGATAGGTCCTGGTTTGGCAGGTTGCCGACCAGAGCACGTATCAGATCGCGTGTCTGCTCGAATTGTTTCTGGAGTGGAGGCAGGTTCGCCCGCGCCTGTGCCAGCGCGGTCTCCTGCGCGGCGACATCGATGCGCATCGCGAAGCCGAGCTGGAGCTGGTTGCGCAGGATCCGCAGGGAATTCTCATCGGCCGCAATGATGTCGCGGGTGGCGCCGATTTGTGCGCGCAGCGACGCTTCCTGGATGGCAGCGGCCACGACATTGGAGGCCAGTGTGATGTAAGTTGCCTCGAGCGCGAAGCGCTGCGCCTGCGTTTGCGCCGCCAGCGATTCCATCTGTCGCCAGTTGGCGCCGAACAGATCGGGCACGAATCCCACGGTGAGCTGCGCGGTGTGATAGTTGTAGATGAGGGGTGCCGTGTGAGGACTGTTCTGCAGGTCAAGCAGGGGTGGGTTGAGGTTGTGTCCGTCGCCCTGCGTGCCGGGAGAGTCGTCGACGGTGAAGTTACCGGCTATCTTCGTGCGCGCGAAGTTGTAGTTCGCGCCCAATGTCGGAAAGAAGTAGCCCCGCTGCGCGTAGACCAGCTCTTGGGCTTGAATCAGCGCCGCCTGAGCCGCCGCGATGCTTGGATTGGCCTTGAATGCCCGCTCCACCAGTGAGTTGAGCGCCGGTGATTGGAACTGCTCCCACCACTTAAAGGGTATGTCGCGGCCGCTGATCAGGCGCTGTGTCTCTCCGGCATGTACCGGTGCCGAAGCGCTTGATTGCGGCAGGGGCTCCGACGCGTAGCCGGGATTCGCAGGGGCTCCGGGTCTATGGTAGCGAGGGCCGACCGCGCAGCTTGCGGCGAGTGTCGCGGACGCAACGAGCAGCGCGGCGCGGACGTCGCTCATCTCGCCGCGACTACTTTTCGATTCCACCAGCCGCCGCCGAGCGCCTGAAACAGCGCGACGGTGTCGCCATAGCGCGTCGCCTGGGCTTGTACGCGCGTGAGCAAGGTCTGTTGGTAGGCGCTCTCGGCGCTCAATAGCGCAAGAGTGCTCGCGTAGCCAACTTCCAGTTGGCGGCGCGTAAGCTCGTAAGTGACCTTTGCGGAATTTTCCGCATCGAGGTCGGCGGCGAGCGCATCGGCGTCGGACAGCGACGCATGCAGGGTATCGGCGACGTTCTGGTAGGCTGCAATCACCGTGCTTTGGTATTGCGCCGCGGCCTGTTTCAATGCCGCGTTCGCGGCGCGCTTCATATGCAGCAGCGTACCGCCTTCGAAGACAGGTTGTGTGACACTGCCGACGATGCTCCAGAACGGGCCGCCCGTACGAAACAACCAGGCGAATTCGTCCGCGGTGCCGCCAAGATTTCCGGTGATTGAAAATTGCGGTAACATGGCGGCGACCGCCACGCCCACCTGAGCGTTCGCGGCGCGCAGCTGCGCCTCGGCGGCCCGCACGTCCGGACGCTGTTCGATGATCCTCGCCGGCAGGCTGAGCGGCATCTCCGGCGGCAACTGTAACGCATCGAGCTCGAAGGTCTGCGGCACGTCGTCGTTTGGCAGGTTGCCGACCAATGCTCGCATCAGATCACGCGTCTGCTCGAGCTGCCTCTGTAATGGCGGGAGCAGAGTCTTTGCTTGCCCCAGAGCGGCTTCCTGAGCGGCGACATCGATGCGCATCACAAATCCCAGACGCAGTTGATCGCGCAGGATCTGCAGGGATTTTATATCTGCCGCAATGATCTCACGGGTGGCTTCAATCTGTGCCCGCAGCGACGCTTCCTGGATGGCGGCGGCGGCGACATTGGAGGCCAGCGTGACGTAAGTGGCCTCCAGCGTGTAGCGCTGCACGTCTCTTTGGGCTGCCAGGGTCTCCACTTGCCGCCAATTGGCGCCAAAGACGTCCGGCACGAATCCGACAGTCAGCTGCGCAGTGTGCAAGTCATAGAAGAAGGGGTGGGTGTGAGGATACGTGTCCAGGCTCTGTACGGGGGGCAGGTCGTTGTGGCCGTCACCTTCTACGCCGGGAACATTGTCTAGCGTGAGGTTGCCAGCTATTTTCTGGCGTTCGAAGCCATAGTTCGCGTCAATCGCTGGAAAGAAGTAACCGCGCTGCGCGTAGACCAGCTCTTGGGCTTGAACCAGCGCCGCCTGTGCCGCCGCGATAGTGGGATTGGCCTTGAACGCCCGCTCGACCAACGCATTGAGGGCCGATGACTTGAACAGCTCCCACCACTCGAAGGGAATATCGCGATCGCTGATCAGGCGCTGCGCTTCGCCGCCATGAATTCGCGCCGAGGCGCTCGCCTGCGGCAACGGCGCCGGCGCGTAGCCAGCGGCGGCAGGTGCTTCCGGTCTGTGGTAACGCGGGCCGACGGCGCAGCCTGCGGCGAGTGCCGCGGAGCTGACAAGCAGAAGTGAGCGCACCATCCTCATCTTGCGGCCACTTCGCCTCGGTTCCACCAGCCGCCGCCCAGTGCCTGGAACAACGCAACAGTGTCGCCATAGCGTGTCGCCTGGTCCTGTATGCGCGTGAGCAGCGCCTGGTTGTACGCTGTCTGGGCGTATAACAGAGCCAGAGTGTTCACATACCCCGCTTCCATTTGCCGGCGTGTCAGGTCGTAGGTCACTTTGGCGGCATCCTCGGCCTCCACCGCGCCAGCGAGCGCCTCGGCATCCGATAGCGATGCCTGCAAGCTATCCGCTACATTCTGGTAGGCGGTGATCACGGCGATCTGATACTGGCTCGCAGCCTGCTTCAGCGCTGCGCTGGCGGCACGCTTGGTATGCAGCAGCGTGCCGCCTGCGAATACCGGCTGGCTAACGCCGCCGACAAGTGTCCAGAACGGGCCGTCGCCGCGGAACATCAAGGGGATTTGGGCCGCGTTGCCGCCCAGAGTTCCGCTGATTGGGAACTGCGGCAGCATCGCCGCGACGGCAGCGCCCACTTGTGCGTTCGCGGCGCGCAGTTGCGCCTCGGCGGCCCGCACGTCCGGACGTTGTTCGATGATCCTGGCCGGTAAGCTCACCGGCAGTTCCGGCGGCAGTTGCAGTGCCTGCAGCTCGAATGTCTGGGGCACATCCTGGTTCGGCAAGTTGCCGACCAGAGCACGAATCAGATCGAGCGTCTGCTCGAGCTGCTTCTGCAGGGGGGGCAGCTGGGTCTGCGCCTGTGCGAGGGCCGCCTCCTGGGCCGCGACGTCAATGCGCATCGCGAGGCCCAAACGAAACTGGTCACGAAGAATCTGCAGACACTGCTCATCGGCTGCGATGATCTGCCGGGTCGCCTCAATTTGCGCCCGCAGCGACGCTTCCTGGATGGCAGCGCCGACAACATTGGAGGCCAGCGTGATGTAAGTCGCCTCCAACGCGAAGCGTTGCGCGTCGCTCTGCGCCGCCAGCGACTCGACCTGGCGCCGATTGGCGCCGAATGCGTCGGGTACGAATCCAACGGCGAGCCCCGCGGTGTAAAACTGGTAGTAGAGAGGCACGGCCGCCTGCAGCGGTTGCCCAAAGTTCTCGCCGTTGCCCTGGATGCCGAGCGAGGAACTTTGAGTGTTGTTGCCGGCTACCTTGACACGCTCGGCCTGGAAATTGGCCGCAACGCTCGGATAGTAGAAGCCGCGTTGCGCACGCACGAACTCCTGCGCCTGAGCCAGCGCGGCCTGTGCCGCGGGGATGGTTGGGTTGGCTTTGAACGCCTGTGCGACCAGCGCGTTGAGCGCCGGAGACTGGAATAGTTTCCACCAGTCGAACGGCAGCTCGCGGCCACTGATGAAACGCTGCAGGTCGCCACCCTGAATCGGTGCGGACGCAGTGACTTCTGGCAAGGGCGTCGGCGCGTAACCCGCGCTCGCCGGTATCTCTGGTCGGCGGTAGGTCGGCGCAACCGCGCAGCTCGTGGCAAGCACGCAGCACGTGACGAGCAAAGTTCTGCTGCAGAGCTTGTGCATATCAGGAGCGATACTGCGTTGGTACGTCGCAGGCCGACAACTCGGAAATCACACAGTTGTCAGTCGTAGGAGTTGCCGCCATTGTCCGCCCGGATCCTGAAGCGGGAGTTGCGATGGACAATCCGTGGTTTTCGGTTCGGCGTGCTTGGCAGTTAAGGCCCTTTCGGCGCTCCGTGAGTGCAGGAGCAGTGCTGGCAGCCGTCGCCGCCGGACTGCTGGCCTACTTCAGCGCTCGAGCCGAAACGGCAGACAAGCCCAAGGCCAACGCAGGCTCCAAGGCATCCGATTCCACGACCGTAGAGCTGTCGGATAGTCAGCTGCAGCTGGTGAATCTCGGCGCGGTCAGCACCTACGCCTTTCCGCTGCAGCGCGAGGCGGTCGGCAGCATCGACTTCAACGAAGACATGACTACGCAGGTGTTCCCACCCTACCAGGGGCGCATCGCGCAATTGTTTGCCACGCTCGGCGACAACGTCACGAAGGGTCAGCCGCTCTTCACGATCGAGAGTCCTGATCTGATTCAGGCCGAGTCGACCCTAATTGCTGCAGCGGGAGTCTTGGACCTGACAAGTAGGGCGCTCGATCGCGCCAAGCAGCTTCACGACGTGCAGGGCATGGCGGACAAGGATCTTGAGCAGGCTGTCTCAGATCAACAAAGCGCGGAAGGGGCTCTGCGGGCGGCGCGCAATGGAGTGGCGGTTTTCGGTAAGGCTCAGTCTGAGGTCGACCGCATCGTGCAGACTCGCACGATCGATCCGTTTCTGGTCGTGCTCAGTCCGGTCAGCGGGCGGGTCACAGCGCGCAATGCAGCCCCCGGCGTCTTCGTGCAACCCGGAAACACCCCGGCGCCCTATTCAGTCGCCGATATCTCTCGTGTGTGGTTGAACGCCAGCGTCATGGAAAGCGACATGCCACTGGTAAAAAAGGGTCAGCAGATTCGAGTCTCGGTCATGGCATTTCCGGAGCGCAGCTTCGAGGGCCGCATCTCAACCGTCGGATCCACGGTGGACACGCAGCTGCACCGCGGGCTGGTGCGCGCAGAGATCGAGGACCCGAAACACGAGCTGCTGCCGGGCATGTTCGTATCGTTCGTCATTGTCATCGGCGATCCGATGAGTGCGCCCGCAGTACCACTCGACGGCGTGGTGCGGGAGGGCGATGGATCGATGACTGTCTGGGTGACCACCGACGGACATCACTTCGTACAGCGCACGGTGAAACTGGGTCTTCAGAGCGGCGGCTACGATCAGGTGATCGAAGGCGTGCGTGCGGGTGAGCGTGTCGTGACCAAGGGCGCAATCATTCTCGACAACATGGTCAATGGCGGGGAGACCTGACCGGTGTTGAAGGGCATCCTTGCGTTCGGCCTGACGCGCCGGGCGATCATCGTGCTCGGGCTGCTGGTATTCAGCTGCGCCGGCCTTGCTGCGTTCCTCAAGCTCAACATCGAGGCATATCCAAACCCGGCGCCAGTGATCCTCGAAATCACTGCGCAGGCGGCTGGTCTCTCGGCCGAGGAGATGGAGCGTTACTACACGGTGCCGATGGAGGTGGGGCT
>DATMRM010000475.1:0-11361 GCA_035566155.1 Steroidobacteraceae bacterium
CCAGATCGACCGTGCGTCCGACAATGCGACCCGGCATCTGGCGCACATGCTCCATGCGCGTGGTCATGAATCCAAAGTAGGGCCCGCCCGACGACAGCGGACAGCCCAACGGTTGTCCGTCGCCCACCGCAATATCGGCGCCCTTGGCGCCCCACTGGCCCGGCGGCTTCAGCAGCGCGAGTGAAATCGGGTTGACCACCGCGACGACCAGCGCGCCATGGGCATGCGCCCAGTCGGTCAGCGCATCAACCTCCTCCATCACGCCCAGGAAATTCGGCTGCTGGATCACCAGCGCCGTGATGTCCTGGCCATCCAAGCCGCTCAGCGCGCCCGGCGCGAGCTGCCCGGTCGCGCGGTCGTAGGGTAGCTCCTCGAATTTCAGCCCCTGGTTCGAGGCGCTGGCGAGCGTGACGTCGCGATAGTGCGGGTGCAGCGAGCGCGGCAACAGGATGCGGGCGGACTTGGAGCGCCGGTTGGCGCGCACCGCCATCAGACTGGCTTCGGCCACGGCGGTCGCGCCGTCGTACAGCGAGGCGTTAGACACCTGCATGCCCGTCAGGCTCGCCATCATGGTCTGGTACTCATAGATGGTCTGCAGCGTCCCCTGGCTGGCTTCCGCCTGATAGGGCGTATAGGCGCTGTAGAACTCACCGCGCGTCACGGTCGACCAGACCGCTGCCGGAATGTGATGCTCATAGGCACCGGCGCCGATGAAACATTTCGGCCGACCATCGGCGTGCGCGCGCTCGGTCATCAGCTGCATCACTTCCAGTTCGCTGAGACCTTCCGGGACCTCGGCCAGCGATTGCACGCGCAGCCCGGCGGGAATCTCCTCGAACAGCGTCTCAATGCTCGGCACGCCAATGACCGCGAGCATCTCGCGCACGTCGTCGTCGGTATGAGGAATGAACGGCATCGGCTTGAGCTCCTTCGCGCCTCAGCCTTCGCTTTCGTCAGCGACCTTCTGATAGTCCGCGGCCGACAGCAGCCCCGCTGTCGCACCGTCGGGCTTCAGGCGCATCACCCAGCCGCGACCATAGGGATCCTGATTGATGAGTTCGGGCTCCTTCGATAGCGCCTCGTTGATGGCAACGACATGGCCTGCCACCGGCGCGTAGAGGTCGGAGGCCGCTTTCACCGATTCGACCACCGCGCAGGCATCTCCGGCAGCGACTGCGCGCCCGACATCCGGCAGCTGCACGAACACCAGATCGCCCAGCGCCGCCTGCGCGTGATCGCTGATGCCCACTTCAACGTTCCCGTCGCTCAGTGTTCTGAGCCACTCGTGGGTGCGTGCGTACTTGAGGTCGGTCGGAATGTTACTCATCGACAAGCTCCTTCACTGAACCAGTACCTTCCCATGGCGCACAAACGGCGGTCGTACCACACGTGCCGGCAGAAAACGTCCACGCACCTCGACTTCGACGGTTGCCTGGGTGGCGGACGGTACCCGCGCCAGTCCGATCGAACGCCCGAGCGTCGGTGAGAAGGTGCCGCTGGTGACTTCGCCGTCTCCCACGCCAGGCACCTTCACCTTCTGGTGGCTGCGCAGCACCGTACGCTCTTCCAGTACCAGGCCCACCAGCTTGTTGTCGCTGCCACGTATTCGGATCGCCTCGAGCGCTGCGCGCCCGATGAAATCGCGCGCGCTGGGTTCGAAGGCTACGGTCCAGCCCAGGCCCGACTCCAGCGGATGGGTCTGCTCATCCATGTCGTTGCCATAGAGATTCATACCGGCTTCCAGCCGCAGCGTATCGCGCGCGCCCAAACCGCAGCAGCGCACGCCCGCGCCGTTCAGTCGTTGCCAGAAACTGCCCGCCTCGCTGGCTGGCAGCATTACTTCGAATCCATCCTCGCCGGTGTAGCCCGTGCGCGCGACAAACCATTCGCCAAGACGCGCGGCAAAGAAGGTTTCGAGCGCCAGGACGGTGCGTGAGCCGTCATAGGACAACAGCGATGCGGTGCGTTCGCGCGCCTGGGGGCCCTGTATCGCCAACATCGCCAGGTCCCGTCGCTCCAGGAGGCTGACATCGAGGCTGGCGGCATGCGCGCCGATCCAGGCCATATCCTTGTCACGCGTTCCGGCGTTGACGACCAGCCGGTAGTCCCCGCCCTCCATTCGGTAGACGATCAGATCGTCGATGACCCCGCCGCTGTCGTTGAGCATGCAGGTGTAGAGAGCTTTGCCGAGCGTCGTCAGCCGACCGATGTCATTGGCGAGCAACCGGGACAGCAGGTCCCGGGCTCGCGCACCCGTGACGTCGACGATACACATGTGTGAAACGTCGAACACGCCAGCCGAGCGGCGCACCGCCTGGTGCTCCTCGATCTGCGAACCATAGGCGACCGGCATATCCCAGCCGCCGAAGTCAACCATGCGTGCCCCAAGGGCTACATGAAGGTCATATAAGCAGGTGTGCCTGCCCACACGCGTCTCCAAAACGTCCGTTCCTGCCCGCGCTGGCGCGAGGTATGCCGGCTTGAGCGGGCAACTGCGGCAATGGGATGACAGGTGTTATCGACGGGTAGCTGAATCATAACAGTGCGGACTGCTTCGCCACTACGATTTGCCACTACAATTGGTGCATGGAATCCAAGCGACACCTCAGCCAGCCGGTCAGCATCGCTGGCGTCACGATCGGCGGCAGGGCGCCGATCGTCGTACAGTCGATGACCAACACCGACACCGCCGATGTCGAAGCCACCGCCCGACAGGTCCAGCAGCTCGCTGCCGCCGGTTCGGAGCTGGTCCGCATTACGGTCAATGCAGCCGATGCGGCCGCCGCAGTGCCTCACATTCGCGACCGGCTGCGGCAGTTGCGCTGCAACGTGCCGTTGATCGGGGACTTTCACTTTAACGGCCACAAGCTGCTCCAGGAGCACCCGGCCTGCGCCGAAGCGCTCGACAAATACCGTATCAATCCCGGTAACGTCGGTCGCGGCAGCAAGCGTGATTCGCAGTTTGCCGAGATGATCGAGATCGCCATCCGCAACCAGAAGCCGGTGCGGATCGGGGTCAACTGGGGCAGCCTCGATCAGGATCTGCTCGTGCGCCTGATGGACGAGAACAACCGATTGCCCGAGCCCGTCTCCGCCGCCGAAGTCACGCGCGAAGCCATCGTGCGTTCGGCGATCGAGTCGGCCGAACGCGCGGTTGAGCTCGGAATGCCATGCAACCGGATCATCCTGTCCGCCAAGGTCAGCGGCGTTCAGGATCTGATCGCGGTCTACACGCAGTTGGCATCGCGCTGCGAATTCGCGCTACATCTGGGATTGACGGAAGCCGGCATGGGGTCCAAGGGCATCGTCGCCTCTTCCGCGGCGATGGGGATTTTGTTACAGCAGGGAATCGGCGACACGATCCGTGTCTCGCTGACTCCGGAACCTGGCGGCGATCGCACGCGGGAAGTCATCGTCGCTCAGGAGTTGTTGCAAACAATGGGTCTGCGCTCCTTTACGCCTCTGGTGACGGCCTGCCCCGGCTGTGGTCGCACCACCAGCACCTATTTCCAGACACTGGCCGACCGCATTCAGCGCCATCTGCGTGAGCGCATGCCACAGTGGCGCGACACCTACCGCGGCGTCGAAAGCATGACGGTTGCGGTGATGGGCTGCGTGGTCAATGGTCCTGGCGAGAGCAAACACGCCAATATCGGCATCAGCCTGCCCGGGACCGGGGAGCGGCCGGTCGCTCCGGTCTACGAGGATGGCGAGAAGACCGTCACGCTCAAAGGCGATCGGATCGCCGAGGAATTCCAGGAACTGGTCGAGCGTTACGTCGAGCGCACCTACGCGCGTCGCAGCGTTGCCGAAGTGCAAGCCTAGGGGCGCACCCGCGATGAGTGACTTCGCCGAGCGTCACTGCCAGCCGTGCGAGGGCAAGGTTGCCGCCTATACAACGGCACAGGCCGGCGCCGCTTTGACGCAGCTTGCACCCGGGTGGCAGCTCATCGAGGATGGCAGAGCCATCAAGCGTGAATTCAAATTCCGGGACTTCTTCCGCACGATGAGCTTCGTCAACGCACTCGCCCACATCGCGAATATCGAAGACCATCATCCGGACCTGGAGCTCGGCTACAACTACTGTCGCGTACGCTTCTCGACCCACGCGCTCGGTGGCCTGAGTGATAACGACTTCATCTGCGCGGCGAAGATCGATCGCCTGCCGCTGCACTAGTCGCACTCACCGCTCCCTGCAGCTTTACTGCAGCGCTGCGGCGGGCCTCGCACGCTGCGCGTCAGCCACCGGATCGTCCCTGAGTGGCTCCGGCATCCACTGCAGACGGAAGCCGCGGTACTTGAGCTCGACTGCCTCGCGCATGGCCCAGAAGCCAATCGCGGCCGTGAACGGCAGATAGATGAGCTGACGATCCAGCAGATGCTGCCACGGCGTTGTCGGATCCAGCAGCCACAAGATCAGCGGCGCCAATAGCCATCGCACGATGAAATAGATCGGCGCTGTGACCACGGCGCTGCGCCAGAACTGTGCCCAGGCCACCCGCGCCGCCTGCGCGAAGCTCAGACCGATGGCGCTTCGCGGCTCGACCCGCAGCCGATACGCACCGAAGCGCGCACGTGAGCACCACTGCAGTGCCAGGCACGCGCCAGCGGCCAGCAGCAGCAGCAGCGCGCCAAGATCGAACAGCGCCGCCGCCCGTGGTGGCATCCGCGTCGCGGACTCGATCGGAGCGGCCACCAGATAGAATGCGATGATCAGTCCAAGACAGATCAGACAGGCGCGCCACGCAAACGCCCAATAGAACGCAAGCGCGCGACGCCACGGAGTGGTGTTCATGAAGATAGACTCGTAGCCCCTGTTCCTGCCGGCGATTGTTTGCCCGTCTCGCCGTTGCCAGCATCATATGCCGAGGTGGCCGCAATCCCGCAATCGAACGGATTATGCAAAATCGTCAGCGGTTGCGAGCGTACTTCGGCAATGCGCCGGCGGTTCCCAATGCCTGTCGCGCGAACAGACGCTTGAGAGCGCCGCTGCGATTGACCGCGCCGAGCGCGGTGTTGACCAGCAGTGCGGCCGGACCGACGGAGGCTGCGAATCCGGCGCGAAATGCGCTCATCGCGCTGTCCATCATCAGATTGTGGGTGCGGCGTTGCTGTTCGTAGCGACGCAGCGCCCGCAGGGCACCCGGGTCCTCACGCTCGGCGATGGCGTCGGCAATCACTTCGCACAATGCAGCCGCATCCAGCAGGCCGAGATTCGCACCCTGACCGGCCAGCGGATGCACCACGTGCGCGGCATCCCCGACGAGCGCGCAGCGCGGCGCGACATACGAGCGGGCCGCCAGGCTTCGCAGCGGAAAGCTGATGCGTTGACTGACCACCCTCGCGCTGCCTAGCACTTCATCGCTCGCCGCAGTCAGTCGCTCATTGAACGCCTGTTCGGAAAGATCGAGCAGTTCGCGCGCCGGACCCTGGTCCACAGACCAGACAATCGAGCTGTGGCCGTCGAACAGCGGCAGCAACGCCAGCGGCCCGGTCCGCAGAAACCGTTGCCACGCGGTGTTTTCATGCGACTGGGAGGTACGTACGGTGGCGACGATCGCAAGCTGCCGATAGTCGAGCGTACGCGCGCTCAGGCCCGCCGACGCACGTACGACCGACTGCGAACCATCGGCCCCCACCACCAGGCGCGCGCTCAGCTCACGGCCGCCGGCAGCCTGCAATATGACCGGTGCGGCATCAAAGCTCGCCCGCTCAAGCATCGAATCGATCCGGCTGCCGCCTGCGGCCGTGAAGCTGTCGAGACAGGCACGCACCAGCGCGCTGTTCTCGGCAATGAAGCCGAGATTGGGCTCTGCGATATCCGCAGCATCGAAGCGCAGCGCACTCGGGCCGGTCGCGGAACTGGTTTCGTGCCACACGCGCACGCGCTCATACGCGCACAGGCGCTCGGGATCGAGCCGCGACCACGCCCCTGCGGCGCGCAATACCCGCTCGCTCGCCCGCGAAATCGCCACCACGCGCAGCTCGGCCGGATCCCCGGCAACACGAGCGACCGGTGACTCTTCCGACAGCAGCCCCACGCGCTCAGCTGCCAGGCCGGCGTGACGCGCGAGCAGCGCCGCGGCGCAGGCACCCGCCAAACCCCCGCCGACCACCACCACATCGAAATCGTGACGCATGACCTAAAGCGGCAGACCGCGCGACAGGCGCGGCAGCGCGCCGCCGAAACCCCAGCTGATGCGCGACAGCGCCTGCTTGGCGATCGGGTTGATGTCAAACAACAGCAAGCCCAGGTCGCGGAGCGCCGCGGCACCGGGTCGCCGGCTGCTGAACAATTTCACCAGTCGGTCAGTGAACGCAATCATGCCGGCGCGATCAGCACTGCGTCGGGCGGCGAACTGCGCCAGTACGCTGTCAGCGCCGGGATCCTCGGCCGACACGATCAGCTCCGCCAGCACCGCCGCATCGCGCAGTCCCAGATTGAAGCCCTGGGCCGCCACCGGATGCAGCGCCTGGGCCGCGTTGCCGATCAGCGCCACACGCTTGCCAACGCTGGCCTGCGCCGTGACCAGCGCCAGCGGATAGCTACCACGCTGACCTACCTGCATGAACCGGCCGGCGCGCCAGCCGAAGCCGTTCTGCAGCTCGCGGCAAAATTCATCAGCGCCGCACTGTCGCATCGCCTCAGCGATCTGCGGACCCAGCGTCCAGACCACGGTATAGGCCCCGTCGTAGAGCGGCAGCACCGCCAACGGGCCGCTGTCAGTAAACCGCTCATAGGCGATGCCGCAGGCGCGACGGTCGGTGCGAACATTGGCCACCACGGCGAGCTGATCGTATGACACGTTGTCGGAGGCGATCCCGGCAGCCTGCTTGACCATGGAATGGGCTCCGTCCGCGGCAACGACCAACCGCGCCTGGACCGTCGAGGCGGTACCGCTCGCAGCTTGGACGGTCAGGCTTGCAGACTCGCTGTCGAGCGATACCTGTCCGACGCGCGCCGGACTGCGAATCTCGATGCGCTGCTGGTTCTGCAGCGCGCGCCACAGCGCCGCCCCAATGTGGCGGTTACTGACGGTGCAGCCAAACGCGTGCAGTTCATGTTCACTCGCGCGCAGCCGCGCGAAGCCGAAGCGGCCCGCGTCCGAAACGTGGATCTGCGTGATCGGTGTCGCACGCGGTTCGATATCAGCCCAGACACCCAGGGTTTGCAGAATTCGGCGGGCGCCATTGCCAAGCGCAGTGGTTCGGTCGTCGAAACTGGGCTGCTGGCTGCTGTCGGCGGCGACGGCTTCAATCAGCAGTACGCGGCGCTGCGTCCCGGCCAGTGCCAGAGCCAGGCTCGCGCCGACCATGCCGCCGCCCACAATCGCTACATCGTAGCGATCCAGCGACGGCGCGTTCATGCCGCCGCCATCAAGGCTTCGATCGCGTCGGGATCCTTCGGAGCACCATCGGTCAGCACTTCGCTGCCGCTGCGCGTGACGACGACGTCATCTTCGATGCGAACGCCCACGTTCCAGAATTTCCTGGGAACGCCACGCGCGCCGGCACCGATATAGATGCCCGGTTCAACGGTCAGGACCATTCCGGGTTCGAACACGCGCCACTCGTCGCCCACCTTGTAGTCGCCGACATCGTGCACGTCCATCCCCAGCCAATGCCCGGTCCGGTGCATGAAGAACTGACGATACGCCCCGTTACGGATCAGGCCGGGCAGTGAGCCCTTCAGCAGGCCGACACGCTTGAGGCCCTGAGTGATCGCGCGTACCGCGGCATCGTGGGGTTCGTTCCAGTGATTGCCGGGTTTGACCTTGGCGATCGCCGCCTGCTGAGCGTCGAGCACGATTTCGTAGATCGCGCGTTGCTCGCTGCTATAGCGGCCACTGACCGGATAGGTGCGTGTGATGTCGGACGCGTAGTAACCGAATTCGCAGCCGGCATCCACCAGCAACAGATCACCGTCATTCAAGCGGGCGTTGTTGTCGCGATAGTGCAGGACGCAGCTATTGGGTCCGGCGCCGATGATCGGGTGATAGGAGATATCCGCACCGTGCCGGTTGAACTCGTGCACCAGCTCGGCCATCACCTCGTATTCCATGCGCCCGGGCCGGCAGAAACGCATGGCTCGCACGTGCGCACCGGCGGCGATCTGTCCGGAGCGGCGCAGCAGCGACACTTCGGCGCGGCTCTTGAACAGCCGCATGTCATGCAACACATGATCGAGCGCAACGAACTCCTGCGGAGAGTGCCTGCCGGTGCGTGCCTGGGCGCGCAGCGTGTTCACCCAACTCACCACATGATGGTCGAACTCCTGGTTCAGTCCCATCGTGTAGAACACGCGTGATCGGTTTTCGAGCAGGCCGGGCAGAATCTCGTCGATATCGCAGATCGGGAAGGCGTCGTCGGCACGGTATTCCTCGACCGCGCCGGCCGGACCGGCGCGCTTGCCGTCCCAGATCTCGCGATCAGGGTCACGCTCGCGAATGAACAGAATGTATTGCGCGGCCGGACGCCCCGGGATCAGCACCGCGACCGCATCGGGTTCGCTGAAGCCTGTCAGATAGTAGAAATCGCTGTCCTGACGGTAGTTGTAGTCCACGTCGTTGTTGCGCTGGCGCACCGGTGCCGCCGGCAGGATTGCAATGCCCTCCTCGCCGATCAGGCGCATCAGCTGGGTGCGCCGGCGTTCGAATTCATCCAGCGCGGAGCGTGAGCGGGGCATGAAGACCTTTAATGCAAGACGTGATCGGGTGGAGTGTGGCGCTCGCGCAGAGGACTGAGTTCGTCGAACACCAGCTGCACTCCGACGCGGACGAATTCCACCAGCTCGGCGAGCGCGGATTCATTCGCCTCCTGAGTATCACCGGCATCCACGTCGGCGCGGGTAATTTCCGTCAGATCACGCACGATTTCACCCAGCTCTCCGGGCAGGCGCTGCGGATCCGCGGCGCTGGTACCCAGTCCGTACAGGAACCCGGTGCACCACAAGGTCAGCGCCTGCGTGCGCTCCTCGATCGGCCGATCGTCGGCCGGAATCAGAATGTCGAATTCCATCTCACCGCTCGACAGGGCGGCGACGGTCGCCTGGTACAACGTCTGCAACACCGGATCGGCGGCAGTGGACAGACTGTCTTCGGGCAGGATCTCTGCCAGCCAGTCCTCCATTCTGTAAGGCACCAGTGCACACAGTGCCCCCGCCAATTGACCGTGCGCCTCGGCGGGGTCCGCCAGAGCGTGTGAATGCGCCAGTGAGCGTTGTATTTCGGCGTAGTCGTGCTGAATGGACACGACAAAATGGTATGGCAGCCGCTGTATGGGCCGCAACCATGATTATGACCCGTTTTTCATTGACCTCGGCATCCGCGGGGAACTATAGTTTTCACATGGCAGAAGCAAAAATACCCAGCGCCATCGACTTGGAGCTGAAGCGCCTCGAACGTCGAGTCGATGAACTGCTGACAACGGTCCAACAGCTCAAGGAAGAGAATCGTGCACTGCGTCAGCGTCAGGATACGCTCGCGGCCGAGAAGACTTCTTTGCTCAACCGCAACGAACAGGTGCGCACTCGCGTTGAGGCGATGATCGGTCGACTCAAGGCGATGGAACACAGCGCATGAGCGAGCGCGAGGCGGTTCGCCCGCTCGGCGTCAGGATCCTCGAAAAAGAATACATCGTTGCCTGCGGTCCCGATGAGCGCAGCGAATTGATCGATAGCGCCGAGTTCCTCAACAAACGCATGAAAGAGATCCGCGACAGCGGCAAGATCATCGGATTGGACAGAATCGCCGTGATGGCGGCGCTCAATCTGGCGCACGAAGTCATCAAGATGCGGGCGCGGGATACCGGCCTCGAACAGGAGGCCGGACATCGCATCAAGCTGCTGCGCGAGCGGGTCGAGTCTGCGCTCGAGAAAGGACAACAGCTCGAGTTGTGAGCGGATCCGCATCCCCGGCATACGGGGGACACCTGCTCAAGCTTTGGTGTACAGTGGCCTCAAGCGTCGCCTGCGGTGTTCGACAAGTGGGCTGGGTTACCTCTCGACCCTAATTGAAACACCCAAGGGACCGATTGCCTTGCTGACAGCACTGTGCAGGTCTGCCACGCAGCAGAAAGCCTTACCTGTCGCAGGTGGTCCCACTTGTTGCTCCGGTCGAGAGCAACGGTCCGCACCGGCATCTGCGGGTGGCGCCCCTTAACTCCCCCGACAACGACATCGCGGCGGGCGAGCGCTTGGAACTGCGTCGCACGCTGCGGCGCCGGCGCGCCGATCTGAGCGCGCAACAGCGCGCAACGGCCGCTCGCGCCATCACCTCACACGTTGCCGCCACCCGCTGGCTGCAGGGCGCGCGTCCGATAGCGCTGTACCTATCGGTCGGTTCCGAAGTGGACACCGGACCGCTATCGGAGCTGGCGCAGCGGCGGCGCTGCCCGGTCTATCTGCCGCGTATCACGGACTATCGCACCCACCGCATGCAGTTCGTACTGCTGTCCGCGGCTCAGAACGAGCGCAATCGACACGGCATCCCTGAACCGGGCGGTCGCCGCAGCATCTGCCCTGGAGCACTGTCGGTGGTGTTCCTGCCGGTACTCGGATTCGACGCGCGCGGTACACGCCTGGGCTCTGGCGCAGGCTACTACGATCGAGTGTTCTCGTTCCGGCGACATCGGCTCTCATGGCACCGTCCGTTGTTGGTCGGGGTCTCCTATCGATGCCAGGAGCTGCCCTGCATTGAACCGCAGCGCCATGACGTGCCACTGGATGCACTGGTGACTGAGGACGGTGTAAGGTATTTCCGTCAGGGGGGATGACCACCATGAATCACTGGCTGCTCAAGACCGAACCCACCACCTTCGGTGTCGATCATCTGGAAGCTGCGGCGCGTAAGACCACCGGCTGGGATGGCGTGCGCAACTATCAGGCGCGCAACTACATCAGGGACCAGATGAAGAAAGGGGACGAAGGCTTTCTTTATCATTCCAGCTGCGCGATACCCGGAGTCGTCGCCATCGTGACCGTCGTCAAAGCGCCGTACCCCGATGAAACCGCGTTCAAACGCGGCGATCCGCACTTCGATCCGGACAGTGACCCCGCCGCTCCGCGCTGGTATAGCATGGATATCAAGCTCACGCGGCGATTGAAGCGCGTCATCACGCTCGAGGAACTGAAGGCGCATGCGAAGAAACAACTCTCAGGAATGATCCTGTTGCGGCCAGGCAATCGCCTGTCGGTCTCGCCGGTTGAAGACGCGCACTGGCGATTTGTTCTATCGCTTGAGTGAACGAACTCGTTCGAAGTGGTGTGTGAGTGACATCACAGACGCGCACAGCTCCTACTCTCTTGCTTGTAATTTTGCAACGCGTGTATATACTCGGACCCCGGACTAACCTGACATGGAG
>DATMRM010000476.1:0-5496 GCA_035566155.1 Steroidobacteraceae bacterium
AGCCCCACCAGGACGGTAACGGCTGCGGGCAGCACGTATGGGCGAAACGCCGGCAGCGGATCGTTCAAGCCTTCGAGCGCGGACAGCACCGAGATCGCCGGTGTGATCGCGCCATCGCCATAGATCAGCGCTGCGCCGAGCAGACCGACCGCGACGATCAGCGGCCGCTTGTGTCGCTTGTGTGACAGCAGCGACATCAGGGCGAGGATGCCGCCTTCGCCATCGTGATCGATGCTCATCGCGACGATCACATATTTCACAGTCGTGATCAGCGTCAGTGTCCAGATGATCAGCGACAGCACGCCGAGGACGGCATCCTGGGTCGGAGGATTGCCGCCCAGACTGAGCACCGTCTTGAGGGTATACAGCGGGCTGGTGCCGATGTCGCCGAAGACGATTCCGAGCGCGGACAGACCCAGCAGCGGCAGAGCGGTGCGCTGGACCCCGGTGCGGGTGGCCACGGACATGCTTCATTTCCTTTGCGGCGCGGCCGCACGCCGGTCGCGCTGCCGGCACCGGAGCGGATACTACGTGCTCAGCGCGCGTCGCGCGATGGGCTGCGAGCGGGACGTGCCCTGTGTACCCGCGGCACGCCCCTCGTCAGATGCGCCAGTGCCGCTCTGAGCGATCCCGCCGCCTGTGTGTACCCAGCCCACGGTTTGTCGCGGGCCATGAGTGCGGGTGCACTGTGCAGCGTGAAGCGCGCCGGATCCAGACCCGCTCGAACCTGCCGCCATGACAGCGGCATCGACACCGTTGCTACCGGGCGTGCGCGCGCTGACAGTGGCGCGACCGCCGTGGCCGTGCGCTCATTACGAAAGTAGTCGAGAAAGATGCGCCCGGTGCGCTCCTTCTTGACCATGCTCGTCAGGTATTTGTCCGGGGTGTCCCGCGCCATCTGCGAGCACAGGCTTTCAGCAAACTGTCGGGCAGCGGTCCAATCCAGTGCGGGCCGCTCTCGCGCCAGCGGACACACCACGTGCAGTCCCTTGCCACCCGTGGTTTTGCAAAGGCTCGTCAGGCCAAGGCGGTGCAGCCGTTCGCGCAGCTCTAGCGCGGCTTCGATGACTCGCACAAAGTTCACATCCGGTGCGGGATCCAGATCGAACACCAGACGCCCGGGAATCTCCGGCGACTTGGGCAGGCAGTTCCAAGGATGCAGCTCGAGCGCCGCAATCTGTGCCGCGGCGATCAGGCCTTCGGCCCGATCGATCTGCAGATACGGCTCGCGCTCGCCGCTGACTGTCACGAATCCGAAATGTTCGGACGCCCCCTTCATGGCGTGACGCTGGAAGAACAGCTGCCGGGCGATGCCATCGGGTGCCCGCACCAGGGAACACGGACGCGATGCCAGGTGCGGCATCATCCAGTCAGCCACCGATTCCAGATAGCGCGCGTACTCGAGCTTCGTCACCGGTTTGCCGTTGCCACCGTCCGGCCACAGCGCTTTGTCGGGGTGGGACAGCTTCACGCCCAGAATTTCGCTCGCCACGCTTTGATCCTTGCGCTGACTGCGCGTATGAATTGTGTGTCGGCGGAGCTCAACGCCGCTGTCGGACAGTTCTGAATCCAGGGTTGAAGGCGCTTAGAGGGTCTGCCGCCGCAGGGTGCCACCAGTCCTTAGTCCCCAGCCTGCTGTCGGTCCGCGACGCCGGATCGGACCAGATCCGAGCTGGCCCGCCGCAGCGCCCGGCGTTGTGCGGCCGCCTCCAGTGCGCTAGCGGGAATGCGTCCCTCCAGAGCGATAACCGCCCCGCGCGCTGGCCAAATGCCCGCGCGTCGGACGTATTCGTCGACCGCCTGGCGCGTGGGCCCGTTCGGATCCTGTGTTTCGGCTGCAAAACCGTGGGTGGAGAAGCAGCCCTCCGGGTGCGCGTACAGACTCGGCGCAAACCAAAGATACGGCGATTCGGACAGAAAGGCCGCCAGCGAGCTGTAGGTTGAGGCCGAACAGACCAGCAGATCCGCTGCCGCCAGTGCCAGCACATCCGAGCAGTCGTTGTGTGTCATGTCAGCCGTGGTGATGCACCGAAAGGCGCTGGTGAGTGGTGCGAGCTGCTCGGCGCGCCCATCGGTGATCAGCAGCAACTGCCAGTCATCGGCGAAGGCCTGACGCAGAGCGGTCGCGACATTGCAGAACCACTCAATGGGTAGCGATGCGTTCGCGACTTTTCGATACTGATCGACCGCAACCTGTGGCACGAAATCACCGAGTCGCACGTGCATCGCAACCTGAATCTTGCGCGCGTCCAAACGCTGGTGCAGCTGGATCAGATTGTGGGCCGCGTAGCGGCTCGTATACAGCGTCGACCGCATGAATTCGCGCGCGGCCTCCACATGCCGAAACCCTCCCCACAGGCCGTCGGTGACGAGCACGAAGAAGTCGCGGTCGAAGAGCTTGCGCTCAGTCGCGAAGCTGCGAAAGGAGCTCACGACATCGCCGCCGCCGTGCGCCAGCCAATCGCTCTCCGTGAATTCAACCACGGGCAGCAGGTGCTCGAGCGCGCGCTGATAGATCCAGTCATCCGGAGCGGTGTAGAAATCGCGCCAGTAACCGCGCCGGTTCATCCCGAAGGCCGGAGCCAGCAGTCGGGCATCGAGTACCTGCGCGGCCAGAAAAGCGCGGGCCCACGGCAACAGTTCGTTGCCGAGGCCGTGTCCACGCCGACGCACGCGCGGCATGCAGAACCGCAGCACTACCGGGTGCCCGCTGAACGTCGACGGTTGGACATGGGTGAGAGATATTCTAGCCGCAGGTGTCCGCCGCAACATTTCGTGTCAGCGCTGTGTTCTGAATCGGGGTTTGACCGGTTTCCTATTCGAGTTAATTGGTAATAATGCATTGTAATCATTTAAAACATATATATAAATCATCGATTTTCATGCCAAGAGAACGCGCCGTCATGACTTTCTTCAAGACCTGCCGAAGGGCGGCTTGCTCGCGCCGCGTCGCCTGAGCGGCGCAGTATGGGCACAGACGTGCGAGCTTGAAATGCCGGTCGATCCAATCAGGGCTTGAACGCCAGATTGATAGACTGCCTTCACTTCACACCAGGGGAACGCAGCGTGATGAGTGTGCTCAAGACCGGTCAAATAGCGGCGCTGATCTTCGCATTCCTTCTGAGCCGTGCAGTCGCAGCGCAGACCGCAGGCCTCGATACTCCTGCCGATCCAAGAATCAGCATGGCCCTGAAGGAAATCTCGGCCGAGCATGTCCACGCCACGATTGCCAAACTGGTCAGTTTCGGAACCCGCTCAACGCTGTCCGCGCAGGATCCGGCGTCCATTGCTGCCGGACGCGGTATTGGCGCGGCGCGTGAATGGCTCAAATCCGAGTTCGAACGCTACTCGAAGGAGTGTGGCGGCTGCCTCGAGGTCAAAGTGGATGCATTCATCCAGCCCGCGGTGGAGCGCGTCAAGGAGCCCACGCCCCTCACCAACATCTACGCGGTGCTGAAGGGCACTGACCCGTCGCCACACATCGTGCTCGTGACCGGGCACTACGATTCGCGCAACAGCGACAACTTCAACGTCTCCAGGGATGCGCCGGGCGCAAACGATGACGCCAGTGGAACGGCGGTCAGCCTGGAATGCGCGCGCGTGCTGAGCAAGCTGAAATTCAGGCAGACGATCATCTTCCTGACGGTCCCCGGGGAAGAGCAGGGGCTGCTCGGTAGCAAGCATCTGGCGCAGATAGCCAGGCAGGAAGGCTGGCCGCTCGACGCCGTACTCAACAACGATATCGTCGGCGGCAACAAGGGACCGGATCAGGATGCGCAGGTGGTACGCGTGTTCTCGGAAGGCGTGCCGCGTCAGATCGATGAACAGCATCTGCGTGCGATCGAAGCGCTTGGCGGCGAAAATGACTCCACCTCCCGTGAGTTGGCGCGTTACGTCGCTGCGACCGCCGACACCTATCGCACCAGCGTGAAGCCACTGATGATCTTCCGGCTCGATCGCTTCCTGCGCGGTGGCGATCACGCATCCTTCAACGAGCAGGGCTTCAGCGCCGTGCGCTTCACTGAATACCGCGAGGACTTTACCCGCCAGCATCAGGATATCCGTGTCGAAAATGGAATCAACTACGGCGACACGCTCGACCACGTTGATTTTGACTATGTGGCCAACGTGGCACGCGTCAATGCGGCGACCCTTGCATCGATTGCCTCGGCGCCGGTGGCACCCACCAATGTCAAAATCGAGCTGACCAATCTCGACAACGATAGCGCCTTGAGCTGGGATGCCTCACCGGGCGCGAGCGACTATGAGGTCCTGTGGCGCGCGACCAGCAGCCCGCAATGGGAGCACGCCCAGAAGCTAGGCGCGCTCACCAGGACCACGCTCAAGATCTCCAAGGACAATGTAATTTTCGCCGTGCGCGCACTCGACAAGGCGGGCCATGCCAGCCTCCCGGTGGTGCCCGTCCCACCGCCAAGAGGGCGCTGATCCGACGCCGTGATGCGTCGCTTTGCCCGACACGCAAGTATGCCACTGGGTGCGCTCGCCTTCTGGGTGTGCATGCTGGTGGCGGCGCGGCGCTTTCCGACGCCCTACGACTGGCGTTACATCACGACCTCACAGCTGATCTATCCGGAGCGTAATCCAGCGGGGCATCTGTGGGCCTCGGCGGCACTGATGACCTGCGCCGGGGCCGGCCTGCTGTGGGTGTGGACCGTGCGCTCAACGGTGCCTTTCCGCAGGCTCTGGGTACTCGCCGCCGGCTACGCCTGCATGACTTTGAGCTCGCTGCTGCCCGAACGCTGGCATTCGATTCGCAACGGTCACGAGATCCTGGCGATAGCCGGCTTCGTCGGCGTGTGTTGCGGTTTGGTGCTGGTCTCACTCAACCTCAGGTTTCCGCGACGCTATCCCACGCGAGCCCCTCAGGTCGTGCTCGCGCTGATCGCCTTTTCCCCGATCGCAATGGCCGCCATCACACAGGTCTACCTCACGTGGTGGCGGCCGGAGGTCCCGTGGGTGGGACCCGCCTGGCGAACCCTGGGGCTGCCGTTCTACTTGAGTTTTGCCTTTTGGGAATGGGTAACATGCGCACTACTGTCCGCCTATATGACCGGCATCGGCTTGGCAGTAGGGGAACAAGCGTGCAAGACGTCCAGCTCCTGATCGCAGGCCGTGACAGGCATGCCGCGGGCGGCAGGAGCTTCACACGTCGCAATCCAATCGACGGCTCGGTAGCCACCCGCGCGGCAGCGGCGAGGTCGCGATCGAGGCCTTCACGCAGCTGCGCTGGACAACGATCCAGACCACACACGCGGACTGACAGGAAAGTTTGAAAGTCGCTTGCCTCAAGGCCAATATAGGCGTGTTCCGACCACAACAACGACCAACAACAGAACGAGAATAGGGGGAACACGATGTTCAATCAGATCCTGTCGCCGGTGGGCGGCAACCTGGCGCTTTCGTTTGTGTGCGCGGCGCTGCCGATCGCGACGGTTCTGATTGCACTGGGTGTACTGCGACGGCCGGCTTGGCAGG
>DATMRM010000477.1:0-2781 GCA_035566155.1 Steroidobacteraceae bacterium
CCGGGACGCCAAGACGATCACGGAGATCGCCAATCGCGGGTCCGTCAGCGAGGACCGTGCGCAATTCGGACATTTGCTAAGACTGATCCTGGATGCGCGAACCGGCAGCGCAGGAGCGGCGGCTTCCCCGACACGCTAAGCATCGCGGTCGGAACGTTGGCATGAACCCGAGGGCTTCCCCCGGTCTTATGTCTCGCGAACACGAAATTGCAACCGATATAGGGTAGACTACCCCCCATGGACGAAAAGACCAGAAGTTCACTCGCCCGCATTGCGGCCGAGTGGCAAAAGGGTGCTGCGTCGCGGGTGGAAGAGGACGCCGACGAGGTTGAATCCCGTCGGGCGGTCAATGAATCTGTGGCTATGTCGCCGATCGCGCTGCGCCATCGGCGATATGCCCAGCTCATCCAGTTCCGCCGCCGGGCGGAATAGCCCGTCGAGCCCAGCTTCGACCCAGGCCTGCCGGCTGCCGGCAGGCCTTTTGCGTTGGTGCCGAAGCGGCTGTGTACTGCTCGTCCTGTGCCTATCGCTTTTCTGCCCGCGCCTGCCGGCAGCCACGGCGGCGCCCGTGCAGATCACGCTCGGTCCGGAGATCATCGCGCTCGACGGACCGTGGAAATTTCGCATCGGTGACAATCTGCGGTGGGCCGCGCCGGATTTCGATGACGCGGTATGGGAGAGCCTGGACCTCACGCCGCAGTTCGGCGCGCACGATGCGGATGTCGGATTGATGGGGTACGTGCCCGGCTGGGAGGCGCGCGGACACCGCGGTTATTCCGGTTACGCGTGGTATCGCTTGCGCGTGTCGGTCACGGCGCCACCCGGACAGCCGCTCGCGCTGGTCGGGCCGACAAATGTGGACAGTGCCTATCAGATCTACCTGGATGGCCGGCTGCTGGGAGGCATCGGCGACTTTACGCATTCGCCTCCTGCGGCGTACGGCACCAATCGACCAGCCACTTTCCCACTGGTGTCAACCGCGGGTCCGATGTTGGTTGCCGTGCGTGTCTGGATGGGTTCGTGGGATCTGAATGACTCGGACAGCGGCGGGATTCATATCGCTCCCGCGCTGGGTACCAAGGCCGGGGCTGAAGCGCTCTATCAGATTCAGTGGATGGAACTCATCCGCGGCTACTTCCTCGAGATCGTGCTGGCAGTGGGTTTTGTGGTGCTCGCCGCGATGGTTTGCAGTCTGATGTCACTGACTGACTTCAAGTCGGCACATCTGTGGCTTTCGGCGGCGTTGCTGTGTGTCGCGCTGATGCGCGCCAACCAGGCTGTGTTCTTCTGGGGACAGTTTGAGACGGTGAAGGTATTCGAACTCATCACGAATGTGCTGCTGGTGCCGCTGATGCTGGGAGCGTGGACCATCGCCTGGGCGTCGTGGCTGAATCTAAAGTCGCGCCGCTGGATCGTCCCCACTGCGTCGGTGCTGACGATGCTGCACATCGCGCTGCAGTGTCTGCGCGCGTCCTGGTTCCACGGCGCCTTTCCGAAAGCCATAGAAACTGCGCTCGGATCGTGCGTGGCAGGGGTGCGGCTGTTGTTCGTGCTGCTGACGCTGCAGATTCTGGTGAGCGTCGTGCGCCAGCCCGATCGCGAGAGATGGTTCGCGCTCTGCGCCATTGTCCTGATCTGCGTTGGGCTGTTCGCCCAGGAGCTGTCGCAACTGGGGGTACCCGGCATCTGGTTTCCGTTCGGCACTGGCGTATCACGCACGCAATACGCCTACGCCGCCTTCGACATCGTGTTTTTCGCGCTGATCCTGCAGCGATTGATGCAGACTGGCAACCGCCCTGTCATCGCATCGAGGTGACGACGTGGTCGAACGCGCAGTTTAGGGTTGCCCGATGCTCGCCTCGGGGAACAGCCGCAAGACGCTGCTGCGCAGTTTCGCCGCGGAAGCCGGATCCAACGCGTTGATGCGATCGGAGAGAATATGCACGAAACCGGATTCGAACGACGGATACTCCGCCGGGTCCACGGCGCGCAGGCGATCCAGCACCGGCTTGAACTTGTCGAACTCTCTCGGATCGCGGATGGAACTGAGTGTCACGGCGAGCGAGCGCGCATCCTGATAGCGCTGTGCAGCCGCCGCAAACTGCACCCATCCGGGAGCAGCCAGTTGCGCCGCACGCGCCGATTGCAATGCCTCTTCAAAACGCGCCTGGGCAAAGAATTTCTGTGCGCGCGACAGGTAGGCATCGCCGATCGCCTGCGGCGCCTTGGTGGTGATGAAAGGATCTCCCGCCGGCAGCGTCTTGGTCAGTACCGCGAGCTGGGCTTCGGCCTGATCGATCTGATCGGCACGCGCCTGGTCGAGAATGCGAGTCTGGGAAGCCGCCGTCTCCTCGGTTGCACTCACTTTCTGATTGTCAGCCTGTACCTGCTTGCGGACTTGTCGCAGCGCATTCTCCTGCGTGATGTAAGCCGCCGGAGCCAACCCGAACTTCTGGCTCAGGTCCAGCACGCGCTGCGCTTCGCTCAGGCGCCGCTCGTTCAGCAGCGCCTGCGACTGTTGCAGGTAGGCGCGGCTGATGTGCGCGCGCACCTGACGCACGCGTTCGTCGTTACGGCCCACGAGCGCCTCGAGACCCTGCAGGTCGCCCAATGCGGCGTCGGCGGACACATCGTCCGGGGCGGGTACCGTGGACAGCTTCGCCAGCAAAGCAGGTATCTGCGGATCTTCGACGTTGGTGCGCGCCGGTGGCGCGCTGCTCGGTGCCCTGGCAACCGCCGCGCTTGGGCTGACGGTCGGTGTACTGACTCGCGCGATCGCCG
>DATMRM010000478.1:0-4882 GCA_035566155.1 Steroidobacteraceae bacterium
GGGTGAAGGTCGCCGCGATGATTGATCAGAAACGTCCGGACGGTTCGCTGCGCCACCTGATTACGTTGGACGGCTTGCGACGTGATGAAATCGACACGTTGCTGCAGCGCTCGCAGCAGTTTGCCCGCCGTACCGGCGATCGGCCGCCCACCTCCCGTTCGCTCAAGGGAGTGACGGTCGCGACCTTGTTCACCGAACCCTCGACCCGTACGCGCGTCTCGTTCGAGCTGGCGGGACGGCGACTGGGCGCGCAGGTGCTCAATCTCGAACTGCAGCTATCCTCGCGAGTGAAGGGCGAGAGCATGCTCGATACGATTTTCACGCTGCAGGCGCTGCATTTCGATGTGTTTGTGATCCGTGATTCGGAACCCGGCGTCACGGCGCTGGTGGCCGCCAACGTGGCGCCAAAAGTCAGCGTGCTGTCGGCGGGCGAGGCGCACCTGACGCATCCCACCCAGGGGTTGCTGGATGCGCTCACGATCCGTCAGCACAAGGGGCCCCTGGAGGACCTGCGGATCGCGATCGTCGGCGACATCCGCCATTCGCGCGTCGCCCGATCCGCCTACCAGGTGTTCAGGATCCTCGAAGCGCGCGAGACCCGCATCGTGGCCCCGCCGGCGCTGATGCCCGAGGCACAGGAATTCGCTGGCTGCTCGCGTTTTGAGACGCTGGAGGAAGGACTCGCGGGCGTCGATGTCGTGATGATGCTTCGAATTCAGAAGGAGCGTATCGCCGAGACCTCGATTCCCGACGGTGATGAGTATTTCGCGCGCTACGGCCTGACGCCTGCGCGACTGGCGCGCGCCCATCCCGGGGCGATCGTCATGCATCCGCAGCCGATGAATCGCGGCATCGAGATCGCCTCCGAGGTTGCGGACGGTCCACAGTCTGTGATCCGCGATCAGGTCAGCAATGGCGTGGCCGTGCGGATGGCGGTGCTCGAAAGCGTCGCCGCAAGGCTGAACGCATGAGCGAGCTGCCTGCCCACCGCGGCACAATCTGCCTGGAGCAGGCCCGCGTGCTGCAGCACACGCACCTGGAGGCCGATCAGCATATCCTGCGATTGCACGCGCCCCGGTGCGCTGCGCGGGCGACGCCCGGCAGCTTCGTGCACCTGCGCTGCTCGGACGAACTGCCGATGCGACGACCGCTGTCGATCATGCGCGCCGACAAGAAGGCCGGATCGGTGGATGTGCTCTACAAGGTGATCGGGCCGGGAACGCGCCTGCTGGCCAAAGCGCAGGTTGATGAGCAGCTGAATGTTCTTGGCCCAATCGGCCAAGGCTTCGTACCGCATCCGCAACGCCCGCGCGTCGTCGCGATCGGTGGTGGTGTGGGCATTCCGCCAATGGTCTTTCTGGTCGAACGGCTCGCCGATGACGAGGAGCTCGCCTGGAAACCGCTGGTGCTGATGGGCTCGGAGATTCCGTTCCCGTTCCGCACCCGCCCCTCGACGATCCTGTTGCCGGGTATGCCGGACGCCGTGATTGCCTGCATGCCGCTGCTCGACGAATGGGGTGTACCCTCGCGCCTCGCCTCCCTTGCCGGCTATCCGGGCTGCTACGACGGCTATGTGACCGACCTGGCGCGCGTCTGGCTGCGTACCCTGACGGCGCAGCAGCTGCAGGAAACCGAACTCTTCGCCTGCGGACCGACGCCGATGCTGTCGGCCACCGCTCGGCTCGCGCGTGAGTTCCTGCTACCCTGCCAGGTGGCGCTCGAAGAATTCATGGCTTGCGCCGTCGGCGGCTGTGCCGGATGCACCGTCGCGGTAACGACCGCGGCCGGGACCGCGATGAAGCGGGTTTGCGTGGATGGACCGGTATTCGAAGCCGACTCGGTCTTTCCGGCGACGCCGGCTAGCCGAAGTTGATCTTCGCTTCCAGATTGGTCCTGGAGTCCGCGTTCGCCAGGGCCTCGTCGAGACCGATCCGCCCTTCCTTGTACAACCGATGTAGCGCGCTATCGAAGCTGCAGACTTCCTTTTCGCCGCTCTGCATGATCGACTCCTTGATCCCGGTGACGTCGCCACGCTTGACCAGTTCGGAAATGTGCGGCGTATTGAGCATGACCTCGACCGCGGCCACGCGCTTGCCGTCCACGCCGATCACCAGCCGCTGCGCCAGAATCGCCCGCAGGTATTGCGACAGGTCCAGCTCCACCTGCTTGTGCTGGTCGAGCGGGAACATGTTGATGATTCGATCGAGGGTTTCGGCGCAGTTATTGGCGTGCAGGGTCGCCAGCACCAGGTGTCCGGTACCCGACAGGTTGATAGCGGCCTGCATGCTCTCGCGGTCACGAATTTCACCGATCAGAATCACATCGGGTGCCGCGCGCATTACGCCGCGCAACGCACGATCGTAGCTCTTGGTATCCAGACCGACCTCGCGCTGATTGATGATCGAGCGCTTGTTGGTGTGCAGGAACTCGATCGGATCCTCGATCGTCACGATGTGCTCGGACGCATTCTCATTGCGATGATTGATCATCGCGGCCAGCGTGGTGGACTTACCCGAGCCGGTCGCGCCGACCAGCAGGATCAGCCCACGCTTGATCATTGCCAGCTCTGTCAGCACCTCCGGCAATCCCAACACGTCCAGCCGCGGCATGTCAGCGGTGATGTAGCGCAGCACCATCGCCGGGTAGCCGCGCTGGAAGAAGATGTTGACGCGGAAGCGGCCCAGCCCCGGCTCGGAAATGGCGAAGTCGATCTCCAGCTCTTTCTGGAAATGCTCGATCTGTCGCGTGGTCATCAGCCCAAAGCAGATCGAGCGTACCGCCGCCGGCGGCAATACCTGCTTGTTGATCGGGTAGATCTGGCCTTCGATCTTTATCTTGATGGGCGCGTTGGAGGTAAAAAACAGGTCCGACGCCTTGCGCTCCACCATCAGCTTGAACAGCGGCTTGGTGTTGACGGTTGGCTGCGCTTCCGCAGCGGTTATCTCGAGCGGATCTACGGCCATGGGGTTGCTAGAAATTCTTTCCCTGTACTTCCTCGGCGATCGTCAGATCTCCGTCGCTCTCGACCGGCTTGCTCTCGCGCTTGCTCTCCAGCTTCACCCGCAGACGCAGCTCATTCTTCGAGTCGGCGTTACGCAGGGCATCTTCATAAGAAATGTGGCCCTGCTCATACAGTTCGAACAGTGCCTGATCGAAGGTCTTCATGCCGATGCGGGTCGAACGCGACATGACCTCTTTGATCTTCGCTACTTCACCACGGAAGATCAGGTCCTGAATCAGCGGTGAGTTCAGCATGATCTCCATCGCGGCGATGCGGCCTGATCCGGACTCGCGCGGAATCAGGCGCTGCGAAATCAGCCCGCGAATGTTCAGCGACATGTCCATCAGGAGCTGCTCGCGGCGCTCCTCGGGAAAGAAGTTGATAATGCGATCGAGCGCCTGGTTGGAGCTGTTCGCATGCAACGTTGCCAGCACCAGGTGGCCGGTTTCGGCAAACTGAATGCCGTACTCCATCGTTTCGCGATCCCGGATTTCGCCGATCAGGATCACGTCCGGGGCCTGTCGCAGGGTGTTCTTGAGCGCCGCGTGCCAGGACTCGGTGTCCACGCCGACCTCACGGTGCGTGATCACGCAGCCCTTGTGCTGATGCACGTACTCGACCGGATCTTCGATCGTGACGATGTGGCCGCGGGTCTTGTCGTTGCGATAGCCGACCATCGAGGCCAGCGTCGTGGATTTTCCCGAGCCGGTGCCACCGACCACGATGACCAGGCCGCGCTTGGACAGCACTACCTCTTTGAGCACCGGCGGCAGATCCAGCTCCTCGAACGAAGGGATCTTGGCATTGATCATACGGATCACGCAGCCGACATGACCCTGTTGCACGAATGCACTGACGCGGAAACGCCCGATGCCGGGCGGTGCAATCGCGAAATTGCATTCCTTGCTGGCGTCGAACTCCTTGGTCTGACGATCATTCATGATCGCGCGCACCAGGATGGCGGACTGATCGGATGTCAGCGCCCGCTCCATCTGCGGTCGAATCTCACCGTCGATCTTGATCGCCGGGGGAAACCCGGCGGTGATGAACAAGTCGGATGCGGCGCGCTCAACGACTCGCTTGAGCAACTCCTGCATCAGTTTGATGGCTTGGTCGCGATCCATGGCCTGCCTCGAATCGACCCGTGTCGCTACAGGGCATCCTTATTAGATGCTTTATAACGCGCTTCGTCCTTGCTCACGATGCCCTTCGATACCAGCTCCGTCAGGCATTGATCCAGCGTCTGCATGCCAGCGGACTGGCCGGTCTGGATCGAGGAGTACATCTGCGCAATCTTGCCCTCGCGGATCAAATTGCGGATGGCCGGTGTTCCAATCATGATCTCGTGTGCCGCGACGCGCCCGCCACCGGTGCGCTTCAACAGCGTCTGGGAGATCACCGCGCGCAGCGATTCGGACAACATCGAGCGCACCATATCCTTCTCCTCGCCGGGGAACACGTCCACCACGCGGTCGATGGTCTTGGCGGCGGAACTGGTGTGCAGCGTCCCGAACACCAGGTGTCCGGTCTCAGCGGCGGTGAGCGCCAGGCGAATGGTCTCCAGGTCGCGCAACTCGCCGACCAGGATGATATCCGGATCTTCACGCAGTGCCGAACGCAGTGCCTCGCTGAAGCCGAGCGTGTCACGCTTGACCTCGCGCTGGTTCAACAGACAGCGCTTGGACTCATGTACGAACTCGATCGGATCCTCGATCGTAATGATGTGATCCGGACGATTGTCGTTGCAGTAGTCGATCATCCCGGCGAGCGTCGTGGACTTGCCGGAGCCGGTCGGGCCGGTTACCAGCACCAGCCCACGCGGCAGCATGCACAGGTCGCGGAAAATCTTGGGCGACTGCAGCTCGTCGAGGCTGAGAATCG
>DATMRM010000479.1:0-2160 GCA_035566155.1 Steroidobacteraceae bacterium
GGCTGTGCGGCCGCAGACAGTTGCTGGCACTGCTGCTGGTGGCTGGGCTGGCGCTCGCCACGGCGTATCTGGGTGGCATGCTGTTCGAGATGTTTGCCGGTCGTCGCCTGCGCACATACAGCGTAAACGAAGCCGAATCGAACTCCATTTTTTACGTCTTCGGCGGCCTGCTCTGCAGTCTGCCGTCCCTCCACCGGTTGCTGACGGTAGAGCCTCCCGAGGAGCCGCCGGCCACGGGCCGCACGCTGGCAAACCTTGCCGTCATGCACGTGGGCGTCATCGCGTTCACCGCGATCAGCTTTTTCATCTTCCCCTTCGGCGCCGGGCGTGTCGGTTACCTCATCATGCTGCTTCTCATCCCCATCCTCCCCACCATGCGCCGGCGTGACAGCGTTGTGGGCACGATGATCTTCGGCCTGCTGCTTCTTTATCTCGTGTACCTCACGGTCAAAACCTATCTTGAGGGAACCTACGACATTTTCTTCGGCGGATAGGGCCGGGTCACCGCCATGCGAGTCGCATTGGTGATTTCCAGTCTTGGGCCAGGCGGCGCCGAGCGGGTCATGTCGCTCTTGGCCGATGCACTGGCGGCGCGCGGTCACCAGGTCTCGCTGATTACATTGGCGCACGCCTGGGACGATTTCTACTCCCTCGATCCTCGTGTGCAGCGGCGAGGTCTGGGGCTCGTCGGAGACTCTACCCGCATATTAGGCGCCGTCCGCGCCAACATTCGTCGGATTCGAGCGCTGCGGCGGGCGATCCGGACAGCCGCTCCGGAGGCCGTGCTGGCGTTTGTGACACGCATGAACGTGCTAGCGCTTATCGCATGCCTTGGCCTGCACGTGCGTGTAGTGATTTCTGAGCGCGTCGATCCGACTAGACACACCGAAGGGCTCCTTTGGCAAGCCCTGTGCACGCTGACGTACCAGCACGCAGATGCTGTAGTAGTGCAGACGGAAGGAATCGCGCGGTGGTTCCGTGCGCGATTATGGCGACGCGAACGCGTCGTCGTAATACCTAACCCAGTGACACGCGCTGTAGAGACTGAGCAAACGGGCTTGCCACCGCCGCAGCCGTTTATTCTCGGCGCGGGGCGCCTGGTGCACCAAAAGGGCTTCGACATATTGATTCGAGCCTTCAGTCTGATCGCGGCCGATATGCCGAAGCTGCGCTTGGTGATCGCGGGCGAGGGTTCCGATGCACAGCAACTGCGGCAGTTGGCTCTTACTCTTGGGCTTGAATGCCGGGTGCTTTTCTTGGGTAATGTAGGCAACTTGTCCGTGCTGATGAGGAATGCGGAGGTTTTCGTTCTGTCGTCGCGGTACGAAGGGTTTCCGAACGTACTGCTCGAGGCGCTGGCGAGCGGCCTTCCCGTTGTCTCGACGGATTGCCCGAGCGGCCCTCGGGAGATTCTGGGCGACGGCGAATTCGGGCTCCTGGTCCCTTGCGAGAATCCGCAGGCGCTCGCCGATGCCCTGCGCCGCGTCGCGACCGACGCGGATTTGCGCCGTCGGCTGTCCGGGATCGGGTCACGAGCCACCGCAGCGTACGAATTCGGCCGCGTGGTGGCCGGGTGGGAAGCCGTGCTCTCAGCGAAGGCACTCAGGTAGAAATTTCCATGATCGACCTGAAGACAGCGATCAATTCGGTCGTGGGACTGCTGGATCTGGAGATCCGCAGGAAGGTTGAGAAGCCGGGCGCCCCGTATCCGGTCGAAATGTCCCGCGACGAAAAAGCGCTGTTCCAGCACGTGAAGCGCAATGCGTTGACAATGGTTTCTGATGAAAGGTTATTTGCGACTGTCCTTGCCTGCAAGCACGTCCTGGACTGCGGAGTGGACGGGGACTTCGTGGAATGCGGCGTATGGCGCGGGGGCAACGCCCTGCTGGCGGCCGGCATCTTCAAACTGTATGGTGCGGCTCGAAAAGTCTATCTATTCGATACGTTCAGCGGCATGACGTCCCCGGCTCAGGTCGACACCGCGGCGACGACCGGTGAGTCGGCCCGTGTTGCGCACTTGAGCAATCAGAGAGACACGCACAACGAATGGTGTTATGCATCTCTCGAAGATGTCAAAGCCACGTTTCGTCAGGCGGATCTGTTGAATTCCAACGTCGTCTTCGTCAAGGGAGATGTCCTGAATACGCTTTCAGTTGCGCA
>DATMRM010000480.1:0-2039 GCA_035566155.1 Steroidobacteraceae bacterium
GTTGCGGCTCTTGAGCACGAACCGCGCGTATCGCCAAAAGGATTATCTGCACAACAAGCGCATTCTGCTGCGCAAGATCATGGTGGAAGGAATGGGCCACGCCTGGAGCGGTGGCGATGAGCGTCATCCTTTCAACGATGCTGCGGGCCCTGATGCAAGTCGGATGATCTGGGATTTCGTGTCGATGTTTCATCGCGATTGATTCGACCCGTTCGAAGGCCCGTGCACCGATCCGGTGCGTGGTTGCACACCTTCAGGGCAGACGGGGAATCGGACCGCGTGTTGTCATGCCTAGTCTCGCAATCACACGGACGACAGCACAGTCGCGGACTTCGCTCGGGTGGCACGGCATATGCACTGCCAACCCAAATCCCAAAGGACTCAAGCGTGATACTGGCAATTTCATTGGTTGCTGCATATGGATGAGCCCGCGGTGCAGTCGGAAGCTGCAGTTCAGGACTGCGCGCGCGCGCTGCCTGAGGATCCGCTCGAGGAACTGATAGAGATGCGCTACCAGCAGTACCTCGCTCAGCGTGCGCTGGAGGAACTGTTCGAAAATGGAGCCCTTCAGGCACTCGAGGGTTGATACCGGCCCCGTAAGCTCCGCGATGTTGCGAGCATGAGTTGCCGACGCGCTTGCTCAACGCGGCATCGCCTTGAAGGGCGGTGAGCGGATCGCTTCACCGGCAGCCGGGCTGGTCGCTCTTCTCCAAATAATAGGTGTACGTCTCGCAGTCACCGGCCGTCGGCGGGCGCGGGAGGGGAACTGCACGGTCCACCGGGGGCAGCAATCGCACATAAGCAACGATCGCGCGTAGATCCTCCTCGTCTAAATTGGAGAGCTGGTCCCACGTCATGCCCTGCCAATGGAGTTGCCTACCGTCCCGGCTGACGCCGCTGCGGATCGCGCGCTCTAACTCCATGTCGCTCCAGGCGCCGACGCCCGCTTGCGGATGCGCAGTGATGTTGCGGGTCCACAGCGTGCCAAACGGCCTCCAGCTGATCGGCGTACCGCCGCTGCCGTCGGTGCCGTGGCAGATGGCGCAGCTCACTGAGTACAAGTAGTGGCCACGCTCCACCATGCGAACGCGCTCGGCGGGCATGTCGCTCGTGTCCGGCTTGACATCGCCGGCGTTCACAGCCTTCACCAGCGGATCAGGCGGCATGTTCCGGATAGCAGGCCACTGGGACAGAACCAACAGCAGCACACCAGCGACCGCGAACACCAGCACGCCCCCGATCGACGCCACGATCCCTGGACGCGGGCCCGCGCGCACGAAGAGCACCAGCGCCAGTATCAGTATTATCCACTGAACATCGACGAGCACAGCTTGAACACGCGCCGGCGAGCCCCTGGTGGAATCCACGGCGAAATTGCCATCGCCATAGGTCAGTGCCTTGGGAGCGGTGGCCGGCAGCGGGCGCGTGAACTTCATCGCGATGGTCTCCACCAGTCCATAGGCAAGCTTCGGCGGGATCGGGTTATGCACCGGCCGCGATGCCGTCTTGAGGAAGGTGGCGATGGCCGTTGCGTCCTCGTCGGTGAAGTTGTGGAACTGGGCCCAAAGCATTGCAAACGGGTTGAGGGCCCGGTCTGGCGCCTGGCCGTCACGTAGCGCGCGAATGATCTGCGGCACAGTCCAGTGACCCAAGCCCGTTTCAGGATCCGAAGTGAGATTGCGGCTGACCGAGTAGCCGTGCGGGTAGTATCCGACGCGCATTCCACCAGCGAGGAACGCGCCGTCAACGTTGTAGATTCCGGTGCGGTCGGTCTGCGTATGGCAGAGGCCGCACACTTCCCAGCGGGTAATGTACTCGCCGCGCTGCGCTGGATTCGCGGCAAATCCCGCACCGCCGAAGCTGCCGTCCTTCTCCCACGCCGCCGTGCGGGCGATCGAAGCGACGAAATTGACCAGGTCCCACCGGGCGGCGGCCGAAAGCAGGTCCGCGTAGGCGGGCATAGGCCCCGGCATGATCCCGGTAGTTAGCCGCAGCCAAATGTCCTGGGGCCGACTGCCGCCACGGAAAGCCCAGGGCGC
>DATMRM010000481.1:0-5168 GCA_035566155.1 Steroidobacteraceae bacterium
CGTTGACGATCTCGATCACCTGGTCGAGCGGCATGCCCTTCGGGTGCTGCTTGAGCACCAGCTGGTCGAGCGGCGTGCCATGCAGCAGCTCCATGACCATATAGACATTGCCGCGATCGCGATCGAAATCGCGGACCAGCACGATGTTCGGATGCGCCAGACGCATCGCTTTCTTGGACTCGCGTTGCAACGCGCGCGCCGACTCCGGATGGCGCTTGAACTCCTCGTTCAGTACCTTGATCGCGACGTACGGATCGCGACCCTTGTTCTCGATCTCGCGCTGATCGACGGCCTTGTAAACAACGCCCATGCCGCCACGGCCGAGCTCCTCGATCAGCTCGAAGCGCTCGCGCAACACCATACCCACCGACACCGGTGTTTCCGGTTCGGCCAATCGCTCCTTGCTGTCCCATGCACCGCCGCGGCTGGCGCTGCGGCCGATGCCAGACGCCGATCCGCCAGCTCCGGTCGATGCGGCCACCGGACGTGACGGGTGAGAGATCTCTGCGGCGTGCGCGATGGGAGGCTCGAGAGGCGCAGGCTCCAACGGCGGCGGCTCGCGCATCGACGCTCGGGTCGGCGCTTCGTGGCTGTTGGCGGCCGGGATCGGCCTGGACTGCGCGACGACCTCGTTCATGTCCGAGACCACCGCCGCTTCCAGTTCGGCACTGATCAGATTGCGGCGACGCAGCGCCGCGGCCATCGCGGCATAGCGATGCACGGATCCCGGCTGCGTTTGGATCTCGGCGCGCAGAGCGCTGCGAAGCTCGTACTCGGCAAGCTCACCGGACGCGTAGGCCTCAAACGCATCCCTGATCTCGGCCATGCCCATCTGAAAATCCCTCTGTCGATCAATCTACTACGATCGAATAGTTATCAACTTCATTGGATTCGGCGTGACTGGCGCTGTCGTTCGCGAGTCAGCCTGAAGCGGATTTGAGGATGTTAGCTCACCGTCCGCCGGATACCAGTATGCCCACGATGTTCAACGGAAAAAAATACATGCTGATAAAAAACGGTGCAGCCGTCGCTCCAGTGGTCATTGTGTTGCTGTGTATTCCTCAGCAACACAGTTCACTCAGTGCGCCAACTCTATGAAAAGCATTGTGTCGTTGCCGGCCGCGGCGTCGGGGAGTGCGTCGGCCTTGACGCGCCTAGTGGCTCACAGCGCGAGCGCCGGGCTCCGAATCCTTCAGAAGCTGCACCAGATAGTCCTTCCAGACAACGGCTACCGTATGAGTGCCGTGACCACGCGTCGCATCGCTGATGGGAATCAGGACGAAACGACACTGAGGCATCTTCTTTGACAGGGTCTGCGCAATCCCCAACTCCGGCGGATTGATGTAGTCGTCAGCAGAATTGAGGTACAGCACCGGCACCGTAATGCGATCCAGATGCTCGCTGGGGTTGTAGTTTCGGCTGGCCTGGAACTGGTAGATCAGATCGTTCGCGTCAGTGGCAGCGAGTCGGGCTTTCAGATAGCCATCCACGTAGCTCTCGGCTGCCGCGCGTGTCGGAGCCTGCTTCTGCATCTGTAGCGCACTGGAGCCCATGATCAGCGTCATCTCATTCGCGGTGCGCAGACCCTGCACCGGCTCGGCTTCATAGTCACCGCCCATCCACTGCGGATCCTGCTGGATCGCCTGTACCGCCATGTAACGCATCATGCGGTTGCGGCCCGCGATCTCGGTGGGCAGACAGGCAAATGGTGCGAGCGCGTCAGCGAAGCCCGGGTACGTCTCGCCCCAGACGAAAGACTGCATGCAGCCCATCGATGTACCAAGAATCAGCCGCAGATGATCGACCTTGAGAGCTTGCGTGAGCAGGGTGTGCTGAGTCTTCACCATGTCATCGTAGTCGTACTTTGGGAAATGCGCGTGCAGCCCATCGGAGGGTTTGGACGATGAGCCGTGACCGATGTCATCCGGCAGGATGATGAAGTATTGGTTGATGTCGAGCGGCTGTCCAGGTCCAAACAGGACGTCGGCGAAGATGGGATTGAGCAGCGAATGCGCATCCCCGCCGGTGCCGTGCAGCAACAGCACGACATTATCCGTGTGGCCGTTCTTGTCCCGGTGCAAGTTGCCAAGCGTCAGATAGTGCAGTCGCAGCTGCGGCAGCGTCTCGCCGCTCCCGAACCGGAAGTTGGAAAGCGTGAACACCCCATCCTGCGTCGGCCAATGCGCGCTTTCCTGGCACCACGCCACCGAGACCAGCAGGACGAGCATTGCGACGGAAAGCAAGCGCGAACACATGTGAGGGTCTCCTGAGGCGACTGAGGTGGAACGCATTCTGGGGGACGCGGTCGAACTTGGGCAAATGTGAGGCAGCCAAGTAGCGCTGCTGTCAAAGGGCCAGCGGCACCAGCGCAACGCGCGTGCCGCTGCACGTGGTGAAAGTGCGCTATCCTGCACGCCGCGCAAGGCAGGCGACCGTTACCGGGTCCAATAAGAATAGTATTTCCGGGGGAGGAGCGCATTCATGAGCATGTTGAGGGCAGAGCGAGAACTAACCGTACGCGGACTGATTCTGGGTGTTGTCATTACCCTGGTGTTCACGGCCGCGAACGTGTTCTTTGGCCTCAAGGCGGGCCTGACCTTTGCGACCTCGATCCCGGCCGCGGTCATCTCGATGGCGGTGCTGCGCGGATTCAAGAACATGACCATCCAGGAGAACAACATTGTGCAGACGGTCGCGTCAGCGGCCGGTACGTTGTCCTCGATCATCTTCGTGCTGCCGGGCCTGGTGATCATCGGCTGGTGGACGGGCTTTCCGTACTGGACGTCCGTTCTGATCTGCGGATTGGGCGGGATTCTGGGCGTCATGTATTCGATCCCGTTGCGGCGCGCACTGGTGACTCAGTCGGATCTGCCGTATCCGGAAGGCGTCGCGTGCGCGGAAGTACTGAAAGTCGGCGGCGGCGCCGAGGCTGAAGCCTCCGCGATCGAAGACGCGCGGGCCGGCCTGCTTGCGGTGACTTGGGGCTCTATCGTTTCCGGCGTCTACGCACTGATCGTCGCGACCCGCATTGTCGCCGGCGATCTGGTGCGCACGTTCCGCGTCGGCGATCGCGGTGCGGTGAGCGGCTTCGATCTGTTGTTCTCGTTTGCATTGTTCGGCATCGGTCATCTGGTCGGACTGTGGGTGGGTGTGGCAATGCTGGTCGGCGCACTCATCGGCTGGGGCTGGGGTGTGCCGCACTACTCGCTGTTGAGCCCCGAGCTGACCTCGGTCGTTCCGGCAACGCTGGCGCAACACACGTGGAGTCATCAGGTGCGTTTCGTCGGTGCCGGCACCATTCTGGTCGCAGCGCTCTGGACGCTGGCAAAGCTGATCAGACCGGTTTACGGCGGATTGCTCACCGCGATGGCCGCATCGCGCGCGCGCCGCGCCGGCAATGCCGCCGCGCTGCCACGCACCGAGCAGGATATTCCGATCGGACTGGTGGGTGTGCTGACGCTGGTGTGTCTCGCACCGATCGGCCTGTTGCTTTCGAGATTCGATTCGGGCGGCGCATTGAATCAGCACATCGCGCTGCTGGCGATTGGCGGCCTCATCTTCATTGCGGTCATGAGCTTCTTTGTCTCGTCGGTCTGCGGTTACATGGCCGGTCTCATCGGCTCATCCAACAGCCCGTTGTCCGGCATCGGCATTCTGGCGGTGATCGGCGCATCATTGCTGTTGCTGTTCGGAGTGCGTCCCAACCTCACTGCGAGCGCGGATCAGGCCCTGGTCGCGTTCGCATTGTTTGTGACCGCAGTGGTGTTCTCGGTCGCCTGTATCGCCAACAACAACCTGCAGGACCTGAAGACCGGGCAGTTGGTGGATGCGACACCGTGGAAACAACAGGTCGCGCTGGTCATTGGTGTCATCGCCGGCGCGGTCATCATTCCGCCGATTCTCGATCTGCTCAATCACGCTTATGGATTTGCCGGGGCCGTTGGTGCGCACCGCGAACACGCGCTGCCCGCACCACAGGCGGGTCTGATCTCGGCGCTGGCGCAGGGCGTGCTACAGCACAACGTGGACTGGAGCCTGATCGAGATCGGCGTCGGCATCGGCGTGGCGCTGATCGTTGTCGACCAGGTGCTTCGTCGCGGTACCCACGACAAGGCGCATCTGTCCCCGCTGGCAGTGGGCTTGGGGATCTACCTGCCGACACAGAGCACACTGATGGTCGTGGTTGGCGCCGTGGCCGGCTGGTATTTCGATCGACGCGCGAATCGCCGCGCCAATCCGGCCAGCATCAAACAGCTCGGCGTGCTGCTGGCTTCGGGCCTGATCGTCGGCGAAGGCCTGATCGGTGTGTTGATCGCGGCGCTGGTCGCCTTCTCCGGCAAGGACTTTCCGTTGTCGCTGGTCGGCGATCAATTTGCCGACAACGGCGCGGTCGTAGTCGGAACGGTCGCGTTCGCGCTGATCTGCATCGGCATGTATCGCTGGGTCGCGGGACTGCGCAAGTGAGCGCTGACGACCCACCCAGAGATGCCGACAATTGCTACACTGCGTCCGGCGTGGGCCTGTAGCACAACGGTTAGTGCAGGAGACTCATCTGAAGAGGTGCCTTCACGGTGAAAATCGTGAAGTGGACGGGATGAATTCAGGGAAACCTTCCGGTCGCATGACCGATGGCAATCCTGAGCCAAGCCAGTCGTAAACGACTGGAAGGTGCAGAGACTACCTGAGAGCTGCGGATTCGAGTTCGCGATGGCTCTTGATAACAGGCGTAGAGCGTCCCGCGCCCATGATGCAGGTTGGACTCGCATCATCGGGTGAAGAGATAGTCCACTCCTATCGGAAACGATGGGGCAAAGTGAATCTCTTGGTTGCAGGTTCGAATCCTGCCGGGCCCACCACTTCCCTCGGCCGGGGAACACCGGAACCACAAACTGTCGGCGAACGACACTTCTGCCGGTTTCGGCCAAAGGATGTCTAAACCGCGCTGCCGGTGACTAACCATACTTTGTTCATAAATTTCCGCCTTTCTTCTTTGCACTTATTTCCCGGTATCAGAACGTCGGACATTTCTCCGCTATCCGATGATCGCTTTCGGTTCCAGGTACTCCTGCAGCCCGAAGATCCCGCCTTCCCGACCGATCCCCGATTGTTTGAACCCACCGAAGGGAGCAAACGGATCGTGACTTAATGTGTTGATCAGGACGCGGCCG
>DATMRM010000482.1:0-2162 GCA_035566155.1 Steroidobacteraceae bacterium
AGCAGACCAACCTTCGCCGCTCGAGCATCGAAGCCGAGCGCGGCGAGGTGATGCTGGACATCACGCAGGCGCAGGAGAGCCTCGCGCGCGCGCGCTCGGCGCACGGCGCGGCGATTGAAGCCCTCGCGCGTCTGGATGCGCAGAAACCTGAACTGGAGAACGAGCGCGAACTGATCCGCGAGCGTGTCGGCCTCGCGCGCACGCGTGCTCAGGCCGCCCAGACCGAGCTGCACGACAGCCGCATCGCGCTCGAAAGCCGGCGCTCGGCGCAGGGCTCGATGGCCAATGCCCTTGGCCGCATGCTCGAGCAGCGCAGCTCGCTCGAAACACAGCGTGCTGGCCTCGAACGCACGCTGGCCGATGGCGATGCGCCGATCGAGCAGCTGCAGACGCGTCTGCAGGATCACCTGGTGCGGCGTGCGGAAGTGGAAACCGAACTGGCGACCGCACGGCACGCGGTGGAAGAGGGCGAGGTCGAATTACGCGCGCTGGAACAGCGCCGCTTGGCTGCCGAGCAGCGCGTGATGGCCGGACGCGAGGCGATGGAGCAGGCGCGTCTGGCGGCGCAGGAATCGCGCGTGCGGCGTGAATCACTGCTCGAGCAGTTCGTCGCGACGCACTGCGAGCTGCAGGCGGTGCTCGAGAATTTGCATCCGGAAGCGGCGATCCTCACCTGGGAGACGCGACTGAACGACCTGCGGGTCGATATCGAGAAGCTCGGGCAGGTGAATCTCGCCGCGATCGATGAGCTTGCCGAGCAAAGCGAGCGCAAGAGCTACCTGGACCGTCAGTTCACCGACGTCAACGATGCCCTCAACACGCTCGATCAGGCGATGCGCAAGATCGACCGCGAGACGCGCACGCGCTTCGAGGATACGTTCAATCGCATCAACGCCGGTCTGCAGGAAAAATTCCCGCGACTCTTCGGCGGCGGCCATGCCTACCTGGAACTGGTGGGCGAGGATCCGCTCGCGGCCGGCGTCGCCGTCATGGCGCGTCCGCCTGGCAAGCGCAACAGTTCGATTTCGCAGCTGTCCGGCGGTGAAAAGGCGCTGACCGCGGTGGCGCTGGTGTTCTCGATCTTCGATCTGAATCCTGCGCCGTTCTGCCTGCTGGATGAGGTGGACGCACCGCTGGATGAACACAACGTCGGCCGGTTTTGCGATATCGTTCGCGATATGTCGAGTCGTGTGCAGTTTATTTTCATCACGCACAACAAAGTGACAATGGAAATGGCCCAACAGCTCATTGGGGTGACCATGAATGAGCCTGGCGTGTCGCGGTTGGTGGCGGTCGATATCGACGAGGCCGTGAAGCTCGCCGCGGTCTGACCGCGAAGTCAACCATGGCGGAGCTGCGCTGGATTTTGTTGCTGGCCGGAGTGGTGTTTCTGGCGGGCCTGACCGCGTGGGAACTGCGTCGTCCGAGACAGGCAAGACGCGATACGCTCGGACCGCCCGAGCGCAGCGAACCGCCGTTGGGTGCGATGCACGAGTTCGAGGCCGACTCCCCTGCCGCCCGGGTATCCCCGTCGGTGCAAACGGAAGTCACGCCGTTCGGCTCGCCGCTGGTCATCTCACTGGACGCGCCGGTGGAGCCGCCGACCCTTCATCCGCTCCCCGCATTGCACGCGATCGAACCGGCAGCCCCGCTCGAGCGCGCGGATCCCCCGCAGAGCTGCGCCGAGACGGCCGAGAGCGCGCAGCGGGCAGTGCCGGATGAGGATCCATTGCCGAGCGGCATGCGGCCCGGTGAGATCGTGGTACCGGTGTTGCTGGCCGCCGAACCGGTCGATCCGATCGTGGAGTGGCCGCCGGAGGATCAACGCTACATTCTTTCGGTGCGCGTGGTGGGGGTCAATCCGCAGCGCCTGATGGGCAGACCGCTGCGTCAGGCGCTGGCGGCCTGCGGCTTCGTGCACGGGCGCTTCGGAATTTTCCATCAGCCCGGAGCGGACGGACGCGCGCTGATCAGCGCCGCGAACTTGAGCAAGCCGGGTGTATTCGATCCCAACAGCATGGACTTCCAGCGCTTCCGCGGACTGGGACTGTTCGCGGTGTTACCCGGTCCGTTGCCGCCGGCGGCGGCGCTGGATCATCTGCTGGATACCGCAGGGGACCTGGCCGAGCGCTTGCAGGCGCGTCTGCAGGACGAGCACGGTC
>DATMRM010000483.1:0-8026 GCA_035566155.1 Steroidobacteraceae bacterium
CGGCGATCCCGGTCCGGCGCAGCAAACCGTTCAGAGCCTCGACGGCATCGCGAGTGGCACTGTGTACGATCAGCGGAACCGCTGTGGTGTCGTTCAACTGCTGTCTCCGGAACCCTGAAATTCTAGCATCAGGGCTGTGGGAGGCTGTGAAGCGCATCCCAGCCAGGGGCCAATACTGTCTTCGAGACGGCCCCGGGGCACTCACGGGCCAGTCGTGGCACCAAATAACCCGGCAGCCGGCCGCTCACCTGCCGCATCAGTTCGCGCGCGCGCCACTCACCGATCTCAAAGTGTGCAGTGCCCGTCACCCGGTCGAGCAGATGCAGGTAATAGGGCAGTACACCGGCAGACCACAGGCCTTCCGAGAGATGACACAGCGCGTCGGCCGAATCGTTGACACCCTTGAGCAGCACTGACTGATTCAGCAATACAGCACCGGCACTCTTGAGCAACGCGGTGGCCTCGCGCACGCCGGCATCGATTTCATTCGCATGATTGCAGTGAAGCACTATCACACACGGCCAGGGCAGCGCACGCAACCACGCCAGCAGTTCATCGTCGACGCGCTCGGGCAGTACGATCGGCGTGCGGGTATGCAGGCGCAGGCGCCGCAGATGCGGGATATGACGCAACTGCGCGGTCAGCCCGGACAGCCGATCATTGCCGAGCGACAGCGGATCGCCACCCGAGAGGATCAGCTCATGGATGGAATCGTCTTGCGCGATGACCTCGAGCGCTTCGCGCCAGCGGCCGCCCTCGCTGTGCGCGCTCTGATAGGGAAACTCACGCCGGAAACAGTAGCGGCAATGTACCGCGCAGGCCTCGGTCGTGATCAGCAGCGCCCGGCCCGGGTATTTGTGCAACAGGCCCGGCGCGCGCATGGCGCCTCGTTCGATGAGAGGGTCGGCATTGAAGCCGGCAGTCGTCATCGCCTCCGATGGCAACGGCAGCACCTGCCGCAGCAACGGGTCGGCTGGATCCCCGTGGCGCATGCGCCGCAGGAAACCTCGCGGCACCCGCAGCGGGAAGTGTGACAGGGCGGCGCGTGCCCCGAGCGCCAGTTCAGGGTCCAGCCCCAGTGCACGGCACAGCTCGAGCGGATCGGTAATGGCCTGCGCCAGCTCACGCTGCCATACGGCTTTCGGCCGGCCGGCCTCTGGCTGGCGGCTGAGAGGTGATGTCGTTATCATACGCGCCCTTTTTTGACGACCGGCATTGTGCGGCCGTAACCGGCGGAAATGAAATGGCTACTTACAGCACCAGTGAGTTCAAGTCGGGCCTGCGGATCATCATCGATGGCGATCCGTTTGCCATCGTTGAGAACGAGATGGTCAAGCCGGGCAAGGGCCAGGCCTTCAATCGCGTGCGCATCCGCAACCTGAAAACCGGGCGCACGATCGAGCGCACGTTCAAGTCGGGCGATAGCGTCGAGGCTGCGGATGTGTCCGACGTTGACATGCAGTATCTCTACAGCGACGGCGATTTCTTCCATTTCATGATCCCGGAGAACTTCGAGCAGCATGCGGCGACCAAGGCCGTGGTCGGCGAAAGCGCTCAATGGCTCAAGGACGGAGTGGTCTGCATCGTCACACTGTGGAACGGTGTGCCGATCGTCGTGACCCCGCCACCGCACATCGAACTGAAAGTCGTCGAGACCGATCCCGGGCTGCGCGGCGATACCGCCACCGGCGGACAGAAGGTCGCCAAGCTCGAGACCGGCGCGGTGGTGCGGGTGCCGCTGTTCATCAATGAAGGCGAAATTCTGAAGATCGACACCCGCACGGGTGCCTATATCTCGCGCGCCAAGCAGTAGTGCGAAGTTCGGCGCCGGAGCTCTCAGGCGCGATCGAGCGCGAAGGGCAGCACCTCACTGATCGCGCGCGCACCGATCCGCAGCATCAGCGTGCGGTCGAATCCCAGTGCGACGCCACTGACGGGTGGCAGACCCGCGGCCAGTGCGTCCAGCAGTGACTGATCGATCTCGGGCACCGGCAGACCGCGGCGGCTACGCTCGTTGCGATCCGACTCGAAACGTGCCCGCTGTTCGACCGGATTGGCCAGTTCTTCGAAGCCATTGGCAAGCTCGATGCCGTGGCGGTACAGCTCGAAACGCAGCGCCAGCGCGGGATCGGCCGGATCGACCCGCGCGAGCGCGGCCTGGCTCACCGGATAGCGATGCACGAAGCACAACCCGTCGGCCCCAAGCGCCGGACCGATGACACTACCCATCAGCCAGTCGAGCAGTTCGTCCCGACTGCAGCGCGCAGCCATCGGCGGGTCGAGTCGATGCGCGATCGCCAGCGAGCGCAATTGCGATTCGTCGGCCGCCAGCGGGTCGCAGCCGACGGATTGACGGAAGGCCTGCGCGTAGCTCAGCTCGGTGAACGCATCGCTGCCGCTGTTTCCCAGCAGGCACCCCACCAGAGCGGCCACTTCCCGCATCAACTGGCGCATCCCAAAGCCGCAGCGATACCACTCGATCAGCGTGAACTCCGCATTGTGCAGACGGCTGCTCTCGTCACCGCGATAGACGTGCGAAATCTGATAGATGTCGCCGCTGCCCGCGGCCAGAAGACGCTTCATCGCATATTCGGGCGAGGTGTGCAGGTACAGCGGTTCGTGGTGGCCCGGCAGTGAGACCCGCGCGCTGTGAATGTTGAGGTCAGTCACCGCGTGGCGCACCAGCGCTGGCGTGTCCACCTCCATCACCTGCCGTTCGGCGAAGAACTCACGCACGGCGCGCAGCGCATCCGCCCGAAGCTTCAGGGTGGCCGGCGTCGCGGACGGACGCCAGTTCACGTCAGCGTTCCCAATCCCTGGCCGACGGCGACCCGCTCGCCGGGTGACAGCGACGCATCCCAGGCGCCCATGGCGGCCGGCATCAGCATCACGATGGTCGATCCCATGTTGAAGCGGGCGAATTCCGCGCCGCGGGCCCGCCACAGGTCGGCACCGCTGCTCGGCGCGAGCGGATGAATCCCCGCCGGGTCCGACGGCCGCCGCGCCGGGCCTCGCCACGGGGTGATATCGCCATGCCACACCGTGCTCATGCTGCCGACGAACAGGGCTCCGACCAGCACCAGCACGAACGCTCCGTGCTCGCCATCGAACACACACACGACCCGCTCGTTGCGGGCAAACAGACCCGGAACCCGCGCCACCGTGCGCGCGCTCACCGAGAACACGCGCCCCGGCACGTGCCAGGCGGCACGCAGGCGACCCGACAGCGGCATGTGCAGACGATGATAGTTGTAGGGCGCCAGATACAGGGTGGCGTAGCGGCCATCGTGCAGCGCCGCCGATTCGAGCGGTGCCGCCGATTCGAGCGGTGCCGCCAGCAGGGCTGCCGGCGTATACCAATGCCCTTTGGCCTGCAGCATGCGCCCTTCGCTCAAGGTCCCGGCAACGCTCAGCGTGCCATCGCAGGGGGAGAGGATTCGCCGCGGGTGCGGATCGAGCGGTCGGGCATCGGGTTTGAGCGCGCGCGTGAAGAACGCGTTGAAGGTTGCATAGCGCAGCGGATCGGATTGCACCGCGTCGGACATCTCCGGTCGAAACAGGCGGCAGAAGGTGCGGATGAGCCAGTTCTTGACCGGCGGCGCGCGCACCCGGGTCAGCGCATAGATGAGCCGGCCCAGCAGATGATGCGGCAGCAGGTACTGCAGGGTAACGAACAGGCGACTCACAGGCTCGCGTCGGTTGCGATGCGACGCAGGTCCGCGGTGAGATCTGCGGTCTTGAACGGCGGCGAGAACACCGCCGCCAGCCTGGCCTGCCCGTCCAGCAGATATAGCGTCGCCGAATGGTCCAGCGTGTAGTTGCCGTCCGGCAGTCGCTCGCGTTCCGCGATCGCGCCCAGACTCTTCAGCAGCGGGCCCAGTGCGGCCTCGTCGCCGCGTGCGCCGATGAAATCCTTGCTGAAGGCGCTCAGATACTCTGACATATTGGCAGCGCTATCGCGTTGCGGATCGATGCTGATGAACACGACCTGCGCACCCGGCAGCGGCACCGTGCGCTGGGCCTGTGCCAGCGTCGCCAGCGTGATCGGACATACATCGGGACAGTGGGTGAAGCCGAAGAACAGCAGCGTCGGATGGCCGCGCAGATTCTGCAGCGTGAACCCCTGACCGGAGAGATCCTCAAGATGAAACTCAGCCACCGGCCTGCGGCTCGGAAGCCAGGTACCGCTCACCAGCGGCACGCCGCCGTGGCCGCCCACGAGCCGGGCCGCCACGACACCGGCCAGCGCGGCCGCCACGGCCGTCAGGGCAAACACCAGCGCCAGTCGTCGGTTCATGGCGGCAGTATAACGGTGGGGCAGCTGCTCGAGCTCGGCCGCGGGCGCCTCGCGCGCGCGCGCCTGCACTTCGGACATGGCACTGACAATGCGCATGATGATGCGGCCGAGCTGCTGCGCTTCGCGCTGCGGCTACCGTCGGGTGTGAGCGTGAAACTCAGCAGGCGCGTTTCGGGGGCGCGCCAGAGGCTGTACCAGTCGCTGCTCGAGCGACGCATTCGTGAGCGTATCCCGGTGGTCTACCTGACAGGTGAGTGCTGGTTTGCCGGGCTGCGCATGCAGGTGGATCCGCGTGTGCTGATCCCGCGCTCTGCGATTGCGGAGCTGATCGAGCGACGTTTTCAGCCCTGGGTACGGCCACAGAAGGTACGGCGCATTCTGGATCTGGGTACCGGTTCGGGCTGCATCGCGATCGCCTGCGCGCGGGCGTTCCCGCGTGCCACCGTGGACGCATCCGACATTTCCTCGGATGCACTGGCCGTGGCGCGCATCAATATCCGGCGGCACCGCTTGTCGAAGCGTGTGCATGCGTTGCGATCCAATCATTTCGCCGGACTCGGTGCCCGCAGCTACGATATCATCGTCAGCAATCCGCCCTATGTGGGGCGGCGCGAATTTGATGCTCTGCCGGCCGAATATCGGCATGAGCCTCGGCGTGCACTGGAGGCAGGCACGGACGGCTTGGACTCAGTGAGGGTGATTCTGCGCGGGGCAGCCAGACGGCTGCGGCCCGGTGGGGTCCTGATCGTCGAGGTAGGTAACTCGCAGACCGCAGTCCGGCGGGTGTTCCGCAAGCTGCCTTTCCTTTGGCTCACCTTCGAACGCGGGGGTGGTGGCGTTTTCTTGCTGGAGCGAGAGCAGCTCCTTTAGGGCCTGGTCGCGAAACAATTCAATGTCGGGCAACACGATCGGAAGATTGTTTTCAGTCACGACCTTTGGCGAAAGCCACGGGGCGGCGCTGGGCTGCATCGTCGATGGCTGCCCCCCGGGAATGGCGCTGCAGGAGGCTGATCTGCAGCCCGACATCGATCGGCGGCGCACCGGCACTTCACATTTCGTCAGTCAGCGACGCGAGGCCGACATCGTGCGCATCCTGTCGGGTGTGTTCGAGGGCCGCACCACCGGCACCCCGATCGGGCTGCTGATCGAGAATACCGACGCGCGTTCGCGCGACTACGACAAGCTCAAGGATCGGTTTCGCCCCGGACATGCCGACTACACCTACGTGCACAAGTACGGCATGCGTGATCATCGCGGCGGCGGACGCTCCTCGGCGCGTGAGACCGTGATGCGAGTCGCGGCCGGAGCGATTGCGCGCAAGTATCTTGCCGAGCGACTGCAGGTCCGGATCTACGGCTACTTGAGCCAGATCGGCTCGCTCAAGCTCGAGCCGCGAGCGCCGGCAGCCGCCTACAATAATCCTTTCTACTGCCCGGACCCGGCGCGCGTGCCCGAACTCGAGCAGCTGATGTGGTCGATCCGCGGTACCGGTGATTCGGTGGGCGCACGCATCACGGTGTGCGCCGAAGGTGTGCCCCCGGGCTGGGGGGAGCCGGTGTTCGAAAAGCTGGATGCCGATCTGGCCTCGGCCATGATGGGCATCAATGCGGTGAAAGCGGTGGAGATCGGCGATGGCGTCGCGGTGGTGTCTCAGCGCGGCAGCGAACATCGCGACGAACTCACGCCAATCGGATTTGCATCCAATCATTCCGGCGGCACGCTCGGTGGCATCTCTACCGGTCAGCCGATCGTGGTGCACCTGAGTCTGAAACCCACCTCGAGCATTCAGGTGCCTGGCCGCACCATCGATCTGGCGGGCAATCCGGTCGATGTGGTGACGACCGGGCGTCATGATCCCTGTGTGGGACTGCGCGCGACGCCGATTGCCGAGGCGATGCTGGCGATCGTGCTGATGGATCACTACCTGCGCCATCGGGGGCAGAACGCGGATGTCGTGTGCGCGGTGCCCGATATCGAGGCGCGCGGCCGCGAACAGGTGCCGCACGCATCAGGAGAGACGGACAAGCGATGAGCAGGAGTTTCACAGTAGCGGTGGTCGGCGCGACCGGTCTGGTCGGCGACAGCATGATCAGTATTCTCGAGGAGCGGCAGTTTCCGGTGTCGGAACTGCATGCGCTCGCCAGCAACCGCTCCCTCGGCAAGGGCGTGCAGTTTCATGGCCGCACGCTACCGGTAGAGGAACTGGATAGCTTTGACTTCGCGCGTGCGGATATCGGGCTGTTCTCCGCCGGCGCCGAAGTCTCGGCGCAGTTCGCGCCCAAGGCCGCAGCCGCCGGCTGCATCGTCATCGACAATACATCGCAGTTTCGCTACCAGGACGACATCCCGCTGGTGGTCCCGGAGATCAACCCGCACGCGATCGGCCAGTACAGGAACCACGGCATCATCGCGAACCCCAACTGTTCCACTATCCAGATGCTGGTGGCGCTCAAACCTATCTACGATGCGGTAGGGATCGAGCGCATCAATGTGGCAACCTATCAATCGGTGTCCGGTGCCGGCAAAGAGGCTATCGAGGAGCTGGCAGCGCAGACCAGGCAGCTGTTGAACGGTCGGCCAATTGAGTCACCGCGGGTGGTGGCACGCCAGATCGCCTTCAACTGTGTACCGCAGATCGACAAGTTTCAGGATAACGGGTACACCAAAGAAGAGATGAAGATGGTGTGGGAGACCCAGAAGATCATGGAAGACAAAAACATACGGGTAAACGCCACCGCGGTGCGCGTACCGGTGTTTTACGGGCACTCCGAGGCCGTTCATATCGAGACTTCACGCAAGATCAGCGCCGATGAGGCAAGGGCGCTGCTGCAGAAGGCGCCCGGGGTGACCGTTCTGGACGAACGTCAGCCCGGCGGCTATCCGACAGCGGTTACCGAAGCAGCGAACCACGACACGGTTTATGTAGGACGGATTCGCGAAGATATGTCGCATGAGCGGGGTCTCGACCTTTGGATTGTCGCGGACAACATCCGCAAAGGCGCTGCGACCAACAGCATTCAAATCGCTGAGATTTTGGTTCGCGAGTATTTATAAGTTATATTGCGACCCAAATAGGCGCAGGGCCTAGGTTTGCGTCTTAATTACATGTTTTATAAGGATTACTCAGCCGCCTTGTGCGCTGGGAGATAAGATGTTCAAGCGAAACTTATGCCAACTTCTGTTGCTGGCATTGCTATCCCCGGCCGCGACGTTCGCGCTGGGCCTCGGAGAGATTCACCTCAAGTCTGCCCTGAACGCACCGCTGGACGCCGAAATCGATGTCGTCGGAGCCAGCCCCGAGGATCTTGCCGGACTGAAAGCCCGACTGGCCCCGCGCGACGCGTTCGTGCGTGAGGGCCTGGACTATCCCTCTTATCTGAACACGCTCAGCGTGAGTGCTGAGAAGACCTCCGACGGGCGCAATGTGCTGCATCTGCATACCGGTGACCCGGTCAGTGAGCCGTTCGCGACGCTACTGGTTGAAGCGGACTGGCCGCGCGGCCATGTGGTGCGCGAGTACACGGTACTCATTGATCCGCCGGTTTTTAGCGCTCAGAACGCGACCAATGCCGCGGTCGCGGCGCCCGCAACCGGCGCTACGGTCCGCAGCGGTGCCGTTGAGCGACCCGCGGAGCGTGCCAGCGCAGGCTCGACATCATCAGCAAACACTTCCGCGCCGTCGGCCGCCGGTTCTACCAGCGGCGGGCGCGCTGGCGCAGCTGCTGCCGG
>DATMRM010000484.1:0-4174 GCA_035566155.1 Steroidobacteraceae bacterium
AACAGCTGGGCGCGGGCATATTCGTCCAACAATTGGCTCTGGCTGATCGGACCCAGGAACACCACCCGGCGCTCAAGTCCGGCTGAAGTGATGGCACTGCGAACCTGAGCTTCGGTACCCGGATCCAGAAGCGGCCCGGCAATCCGCAACTGCAGTGGCTCCCGCCAGGCGGGGGATCGCCCCGCGCGCTCACAAATCTGCAACACGCGGCCCAAGGCCTTCACCAGATCTGGCACCCGCTTGCGAGGCACGACCGTACCGACAAACAGCAGGCGTCCAGCCTCAGGCGCACGCTCGATCTGAAAGAACTCCTGCCCGATGGGATTGTCTATGAAATGGGTACGCGCCCTCAGCATAGGACCGTAAACCTGCGGCAGGTAGCGCGAGATAATGATCATGTCGCGCGCGCGCGCAAAAACCTCACGCTCCATGCTGTTGACGAGATACTGTTTGAAGCCGCCGACAACATCGGTCGGGCTACGCTTCAACATCCGGCTCTCGATGAAGAGTACGCCGTGCGGAGTGATCACTGTCGGCAGGCCACTGTTCAGAGCGGCCAATGCGTGCCGATCCTGCGCCTGACCGTGTACCACGTCAGGCTTGAGGCAGCGTATGACCGAGCGCAGCGCGGGCACATCATGCAAGCGCAGGCTGACCAGACGCGGCAGACGCATCCGGCGGACGTAGTGCACATGCAACGCGCCCACCTGTCGATAGTCCGTGGTGGTATCGCTCATTGCGGAAACGATGTGACACTCAATATCCGGACGACGGGCCAGAGCATGCGCCAGGGCATACGTCACAGACTGGACCCCACCCTCCTGAATACGGTCCTCCGCGACCGGATACTCACCGATCAATCCGACCCGCAAGCGTTTAGCCGCGAGATTGGGCCGGGCAAGCTCTACCGCTGGCGCACTCACATCAGCCGGTCAGAAGGCCGGGATACTCCGCGAAGATCTTGCGCGCGGTCTGCTCATTGAAGCTGTCAGCGCTACGCCCGATGGCGCGACGCAGCCGCGTGGTATCGGGGCACAAGAATGGACGGTCGTTGGGTCGCTGTCGCTCCGGCACTGACTTGATCTGTATCCCGAACGGCAGCACCGAGGTCAGGATTCGCAGCGCCTCCTTGACCTCGACCGCTTTGCCAGAGCCGAAATTCAGGATCTCCAGTCCTTCCACTTTGGCGGTCGCATCGAGGATGGCGGAAGCCATGGAATCCACATCCACATAGTCGCGCAGCGGCCACAGATTGCCGACCTCGATGAGCTTCTTGCCATCGCGCGCGACCTGTTTGGTGACTTCCGCCAGCAGATGCGGATTGGTCTCACGTGGGCCGGCTGCATTGAACAGGCGGCCAATCAACAACGTTCGAAAACATGTCTTCGACTCGAAATAGCGCATGCACATCTGCTCTGCCATCATCTTGGTATGACCATAGATGTAGACCGGACTGACGGCATCAACCTCCCGGTGCGGCACGAAGTTGGGCGGATAGACATCACCGGAAGACGCCAGGAAGAAGTTACGCACCCCATTCACACGCGCCTGCTCCAACACGTTGAGCGTGCCGTAGACATTCAGCTCGTAGGCGGCGTAGGCATTGTCCTCGCACAGCGGAATGAAGTGATGAGCCGCCAGGTGCAGCACGGTTTCCGGTTTGGTGTCACGCAGAATGCGCGCACACGCTTCGGGATTGCGGATGTCCTCCTTCAACAACGTCGGTTTGCGAGACGCGTCCACCCAGCGGTCTTTGCCGACGCTCATATTGTCGACAATGACAACCTGTTCACCTCGTTCCAGCAGGCAGTTCACAACCGCCGAACCGATGAATCCGCAGCCCCCGGTCACCAGGTACTTGCTCATTGATCAATACACTCCTGACTCGCGCGTCGCGCGCGAGCAAGATACCAATTTCTGGCATTTGACGGTACGTTTTCAGCGGCGCCCCCCACCGGAACTGTGATCGGGACCACACCGAGCGAAAAACCCGATACGGCAGCATCAGAAGATGACTACACGCATAGCGATATTTCATCCGGCAGATCCGGCCGGTCACGTACCTGGCGGAATCGATACCATCATCCGCGGCATGCTGAAATGGGCGCCATCTGATCTGGACTACACGATTTTCGGCGCGACCAGTGACGAGTCATCCCGGCCGGTGGGCCGCGAAGCCCGGCTTGAATTCGGCGGACCGAATGTGCATTTTGTGCCGCTCACGAGGATCGATCCCAGCTCGCGACGGGCCGCGATTCCAGTCACGCTGCGGTACATGCTGGCAGTGCGCACGCAGATGAAGCGTGGGCTGTTCGACAGTTTCGATGCGCTCGATTTTCATCGCATCGAGACGCTGTGGCTGTTTCGTCACGACCGTCGCCCAAAGAACATCATAGTGCACCAGGACATGTCTATCATCCGCGACCCTGGCTGTGATATCGCTTGGCGGCACGCACCGTGGCTGTACGAGCGCATCGAAGGCGGCGTGTTGCCGAGCGCGGCTCACGTCTACGCCGTGCGTCAGACCGCGGTCGAGCGCTACCGCAAAACCTATCCTCAGCTGGCGCAGCGAATCTCCTTTCTTCCTACCTGGGTGGACACCGCCATATTCACACCACCCGCGGACGCTGCCGAACGCGACACGGCGCGCGCCACACTGCGCGCGCGTCTCGGACTGAGTGATGCGAGCGTGCGCGTATTGACCACTGTCGGCCGGCTGGACAAGCAGAAGGATCCCCTGCTGCTGATCGAGGCGTTCGCGCAGGCATCGCCGCAGGCCAATCTTCACCTGGTGCTGGTTGGAGACGGCGTATTGCGATCCAATGTGGAACAACTGTGCAGCACGCTGAAGCTGAGCGGACAAGTCAGTTTCGTCGGCGTGCAGCCACCGTTGCAGATCGCGAGCATCCTGCGGGGCAGCGACCTGTTCGTTCTGTCCTCGGCCTATGAGGGCATGCCCATCGCGGTGCTGGAAGCTCTGGCAACCGGTCTGCCTGTGGTCAGCACCAATGTCGGCGAGATCCCGCTCTTGATCAAGAACGGGATCAGCGGCCAAATCGCCTCGGAGCGCACTGCGCAGGGGCTGTCGGCAGCGGTCGGCGCGGCGCTCGATCAAGTTGCCGCGATGCGCGGCAAACCCAGCGAAGACGCAGTATCGCCGTTTCGCCCCGAACTGATCCTACGCTCGATCTATGAGAACCACCGCTCGCAGCAAGCTGGCTAGTGCATTCGGCGCGCAAGTTCACCCTGATTCAGGGACTTGCACGGTCGCGAGTGTGGATGGTGTCCGTTGCCCTGCTCACCTTTTCTGCCTATCATGTCTCACGGCAGTTCGAGCTTTGCAGATTCCTGCGCCCCCTGCTGGAACTGTGACAAGCCTCTCACTAAGAGCGACGACAAGGAATCATGCGAATCGCTGTCACTGGTACGACCGGGTTTATCGGCTGTTACCTGGCACAATACTTGACCGAAAACGGCTATGAGGTCACAGCGACGGGCCGTGCCGTCACCGTACTGGAGATCGCGCGCCGGGATCAGCTCGCCCAAGTGGGCGTTCGCGTGGTCGAAGGCTCGCTGCTCGATGTCGAGATCTCGAAGCAAGTGGTCAGCGGCTGCGATGCCGTGATCCATTTGGCGGCCGCCCAGCACGAAGGCAACGTTCCAGATTCCTACTTTCACGACGCCAATGTCGTCGGTACCCGCACGTTGATCGACGCGGCGGTAAATGCCGGCGTCCGACGCTTCGTCTATGGCAGCACCATTGGCGTCTATGGCCACGCGAGCCTCGGGGAGCTGGATGAGAGCAGCCCCACTTCCCCAGACAACATCTACACCCGCACCAAACTCGAAGCCGAACAGACGGTGACCGAATACTCGCAGCGTATCGAGGTCTGCATTGCGCGTATTTCCGAGACCTACGGCCCCGGCGATATGCGACTGCTCAAGCTGTTCAGGGGCATCGGCCGCGGCAGATTCATTCTCTTGGGCGACGGTGAGAATGTGCGGCAGGTGATCTACGTTGAGGATCTATGCCGGGCGCTGCTGCTGGCCAGCGAGCTGCCGGCGGCGGTCAACCAGACCTTTGTGTTCTCCGGCTCCGATGTGATGACCACCAACACGATGGTCAAAACGATTGGCCAGGCCTTCGGCCGGCGTGGCTCCACACTGCGCATCC
>DATMRM010000485.1:0-6093 GCA_035566155.1 Steroidobacteraceae bacterium
AACTGTTACTCCATCGCAAGGAGATCGACCGGCTCATCGGCGCGGTCGAGCGGCGCGGCTACACCGTCGTGCCGCTCGAGCTGTACTGGAAGCACGGACGCGCCAAACTGCAGATAGGCCTTGCCAAGGGCAAGAAGCAACACGACAAACGTGCTACCGAAAAGGAGCGCGACTGGCAGCGCGACAAGGCGCGTCTGATGCGACGCGGCTGAGCTTGACCTTCCAGCGACTGGAAGCTGCACAATCCAGTCAACTGGAAGGTTGAGTGCATGTCTAGCAAGCCACACCCCGCCACATACGATCTGTCCGTCAGCGGAATGACCTGCGCAGGCTGCGCGGGTCGAGTCGAGCGAACATTGCGAGCGGTCGACGGCGTCTTGCAGGCCAGCGTCAATCTGGCGACCGAAAAAGCCCACGTGCAGGCGATCGGCGATCTGCGGCCTTCGGACCTGATTGCCGCGATCGAGCGCGCGGGTTATCGCGCTCAATCGACCTACGAGGCTGTTCGGACGCAGGGATCGCCAGGCGAGACGGGTCGCGTCATTGCGGCGCTCGCACTGAGCATGCCGCTGATTCTCTCGATGCTGGGGATCCCGGTCGCGGCCTGGTTGCAATGCGCTGCGGCGACACCGATTCAGTTCGTGCTGGGCGCACGGTTCTACGTGGGCGCCTTCAAAGCCGTGCGCGACGGCACGGGCAACATGGACCTGCTGGTCGCGCTCGGCACCTCCACGGCCTACTTCTACAGCCTCTACGGGACGCTGCACCCGACTCCGGGGTGGCATCTGTATTTCGAGGCGGGTTCATTCGTCATCGCCTTGGTGCTGCTCGGTAAGTGGCTGGAATCGCGCGCCAAACACTCCGCCACGGCGGCCATCCGCTCCCTCATGGCGCTGCGGCCCGAGCGGGCACGGATCGAGCGTGACGGCGGTGAGATCGAGGTCGTCATGGACGAGGTTCGTCCTGGAGATGTGGTCATCGTGCGTCCGGGCGAGCAGGTGCCGGCGGACGGCAAGGTTCTGTCAGGGGTCAGTGCTGTCGATGAGAGCCTGCTGACCGGAGAGAGCCTGCCGGTCGAGAAATCCCGCGGCTCAGGCGTCACCGGCGGTGCGATCAACGGCACGGGTTTGCTGCGCGTGACAACCACCGCGATCGGCGCCCAGTCCAGGTTGGCACGCATCATCGCGCTGGTCGAAACCGCACAGATGCAGAAAGCACCGGTCCAGCGCCTGGTCGATCGGGTTGCCTCGATCTTCGTGCCGATCGTGTTACTGATCGCGCTGCTGACCTTCTTGGGCTGGTGGTGGTTCACCGCCAGCATCGCGGCGGGAATCATTCCGGCCGTCTCCGTGCTCGTGATCGCTTGTCCGTGTGCGCTCGGATTGGCAACACCCTGCGCACTGCTGGTCGGCACCGGCACTGCCGCGCGCCGTGGCATTTTGATTCGCGATATTCAGGCGCTCGAACAAGCGCGCGCCATTGACACGGTGCTGCTCGACAAAACCGGTACCGTCACGCAAGGCCGTCCAGCCGTGACAGAGATTGCGACCCATGGAATCGACGAATCCGAGCTGCTGCGGCTCACGGCTGCGGCACAGATGGGCAGCGAACATCCGCTCGCGCGCGCCGTACTGGCGCGAACCCCGATGCGCTCACTGCCAGAGCTCAGCGATTTCCGCAGCCAGCCGGGCCGTGGACTGACGGCGCGCATCGGCGGCCGGCGGATTGCCGTGGGCAACCGCGCGTTGATGCGCGCCTCGCAACTCGACCTGAGCCCGCTGGAATCCCGCGCTCGCGAACTGGAGGATCAAGCTCGAACCCTCATGTGGGTCGCCTCACTCGAACCGCACGTCGAGCTGCTCGGATTCATTGCGGTCGCCGATCCGCTCAGGCCCACCGCGATTCAGGCGATCGACCGGCTGCGCCGGCTCGGCATCGAAGTGGCGCTGCTGACGGGCGACAACGCGCGTACCGCCCAAGCCGTCGCGGCCGAGCTTGGGCTGCCGCGGGTAATGGCCGAGATGACACCCGAAGGCAAAGCCGCGCAGGTGCGTCGGGAGCAGGCCGCGGGCAGGCATGTCGCGATGGTCGGCGACGGCGTGAACGACGCCCCGGCGCTGGCGGCCGCGAACGTGGGCATCGCCATGGGCGGTGGTACGGACGTCGCGATGCAGTCGGCGGGTATCACCTTGATGCGCCCGGATCCCACCTTGATCGCGAGCGCGATCGAGATCAGCCGCGCGACCTATCGCAAGATCCGACAGGGGTTGTTCTGGGCATTCGCGTACAACGTGGTCGGAATACCATTGGCGGCTGCGGGGCTGCTCAATCCGATGATCGCCGGTGCGATGATGGCGCTGTCGTCGGTCAGCGTCGTGACCAATGCGCTATCGTTGCGTCGCTACGCGCACCAGTAACCGGAGAACCCAATGAGTGCGGACGCAGAGCTGAGCATTGGAGAGGCGGCTGCCCGCTCGGGTGTGCCCGCCCGGACCATTCGATTCTACGAACAGGCCGGCATCATCAAACGCGCCGCACGCAGCCTGAACCGCTACCGGCGCTACTCGGAAGCCGAGGTTCAGACGCTGCGTTTCGTGCAACGCGCACGCGCGCTCGGTTTCCCGCTCAAGGATATCGCGGATCTGTTAGGGCTGTATCGCAACACTCGTCGCGCCAGCCGCGACGTCAAGAAGCTTGCATTGGGGCACATCGCCCAGCTCGACCGGAAGATCGCGGACCTGGCTTCGATCCGCAGCACCATCGCAACGTTGGCGGAGCGCTGTCACGGCAACGACCGCCCTGCCTGTCCGATCCTGGATGAGCTCGGCGCGCCGAGCCATCACTGAGCGAGCAATTGCCCATTGGCGAGACCATCGAGGCGATGATGCGTTTCGAACTGTCAGTGATCGCTGCGGGGCATTGCACCGGCTGGCGCGCGATGTCCGCGCTCAGCAATACCTTTGGCGCGACGCTCGATCCGATGTGCGTTGGCAAGCGCTATCGATTCGGCGGCGGCGCGCAGCAATCCACCGGCGGTGTAAGGGGGCCCTGAGTCAGGATCAATTCTCGAGCGGCAGACGCACGATGAATTCGCTACCTTGTCCCAGACCGGCACTGTGCGCCTCCACGCTGCCACCGTGCGATTCTACGATCCTGCGTGCCAGCGCCAGACCGGTGCCCATCCCGGACCTGCAGCGCGCCGATGCGGCATCAGCCTGCATGAAAACATCGAAGATATGCGGTAGAGCATGCGCGGCAATACCGATGCCGGAGTCTTTGATGCGCACGATCGCGTACTTATCCTGCGCACTGAGCGACAACGCCACGCTTCCGCCGACGTCGGTGTATTTGGAAGCATTGGTGAGTAGGGTCGTGAAGACCTGCTCGACGCGGTCGGCGTCACTCTTGACCCATAGGCTCGAGGAAGGCCACGACGCCACCAGTGCTTGCGTTCGGCGGTTGAAGTCCGGCTCAAGTGTTTCGATCGCATTGCTCAACAGGGCTCGCAATTCGAGGCGCTCTGGCCGCAGTGGAAGACGGCCGCTGGTGAGGCGTGCGACGTCGAGAAGTCCCGCGGCAATCCCCCTCATCTGATTCACCTGCCATTCAATGAGTTCGTGCATTCCGCGCTGCACAATTACGTCATCGCCACTTGGGCCGCGCAATACGCCGATGCCGTGCTGGATCGACGCAAGCGGGCTCCGCAGTTCGTGGGAGAGAATCGCCAAAAACTCGTCTACCCGGCGGTTAGCCATTGACAGCTCATTGATTTGCGCAACCAGTCGGTGTCGATCACTAGCCCCGAAGCCCTCTTCACGGACGACCGTCTCTGCCAGGCCGCTGGAACCGGCTCGGTGCAATCCGTGACCATTGAGGGAGGATTTCTGGCCTTCGTTCCGAGTCTCTGGCGCGGCGGCTTGAGTTGGCTGCATATCACCCTCTGCTCTCAGTGCCAGCTGAAGATTAAGGTGCGGATTGCAGAATCATCTGTACGCCACCAGACCAACTGAGCTGAATGGAAATGCCAGGTCGTGCGATTTCCTCGACGATGCTAGACGCTGCCACGGATAGAAGTACGTCGAAGGTCGGCGCACGTACGCCGCTCGAGCTGCGCCCGGTTAGTCACCGTGATATGGCCGCGCAGTCCCGCTCCAGCTCACACCAGCCGATACCCGATCGGATGAGATCACGGTTCAAGCGGCAGGCACACAATAAATTCGCTTCCCTGGCCGAGACCGGCACTGAGCGCTGTCACGTTGCCGCCATGCGATTCCAAAATTGCGCGCACCAGGGCGAGACCGATGCCAAGACCGGAGCCGGAGCGCGGCACTGCTGCTTCGGCCTGCATGAAGAGATCAAAGATGTGCGGCAGCGCATCCGGGCTGATGCCGATTCCAGAATCCCGAACCCGAACAATCGCGCTCCCCCCCGACACATGCAGCGACAGGGCGAGCTCGCCGCCTATTTGCGTGTACTTCGATGCATTGCCAAGCAAATTCACGAACACCTGCTCCAATCTCGCACCGTCAGCCACCAGCCACACGCTGGATTCGGGCAAGGTGAGCGAAAGTTGGTGGCTGCGTCCCTTAAGATCCCACTCGAGCGTCTCCACCGCATTGCCCAAAACCGCACGCAAATCCACTCGCTCGCGCTGCAGTGCTAGCTGCCCACGGACGATGCGCGTGATGTCGAGCAGGCCGCTGACCAGGAAGGCCATCTGCTGGGCCTGCCGCTCGATGAGTTCGTGCATATGATGCTGCACTGCGACTTTGAAGTCGTTCTGGCAGCGTAACACCTTGACGGCATTGCGAATCGCCCCGATCGGACCGCGCAGCTCGTGGCACACCGTTGCGAGGAATTCGTCTTTGCGACGATCGGCACCGCCAAGCACCTCAGTTCGCGCGTTATGCAGTCGTCGATCGAATTGGCTGGTGGCGCTCCCCTCCAAAGGCTCATCGCCATGGATACTCGGCTGCCCGTCTAAACCGTTGCCTGCCGCTGGCGCGGCAGGGCTCTGGCCGGACCTGTATGACGTTTCGCAATCAGGCGGCATCGGTTGTCTCCACCCCTTGTTTGCTGTCAGCGAAAGACTACGGGCGGCGCTGTTCCTGACTCTGTGCGGTATCAGACATAACCGCGATATCAGTTGTGGCAGGCGGCGAACGATCAGAGCGCTGAGGGCGATATTGCTAGATCAGTTGCACTCATCTGCGTGCGCTAGCGCCCAGACGAGTGCAAGGCACAAGCACAATCTGCGGCTATCAGCCGGGTGCGGTTTGTTAGCGCATGCAGCAGATTTCAACCGGGCACAGGTGGAGAACGCAATGAATGCCCAAAGTGGAATCGATCCGACAGTGTTTTCCCCGAAGCCCACGCCGTGTGCCAACCCCGCCGACTTGGTTGAGGCGTTCACGGCAGCGTTTACCTCTGATGATGTCGAAAGTTTCTACCGGCTCATTTCGGCGCAGGCCGAGTGGGTGATCATGGCGACCGGTGAGACATTCCGGGGGCTCGATCAAATCAAGCAGCTGACGCGGCGACCCATGGCGGCGCGAACGCATCGCGGTGGACCAGGTATAAAACCGACGACTGTGTTCAGCAGCGCTGACGGGTCAATGCTTTGTTGGGAATACGTGCATACCGGCATAGTCATCGACAAGTGGCCCGCGTCGTCACTTCAGAGGCCCGCTCCGGGTACCACTTTCGAGCTGCCAATCATCCTGGTGGCCGAGATCCGTGAGGGCAAGATCATCAAGATGAGGGAGTACTTTGACTTGCTGACGCTGACCGAATCTGGCGCCCCACATCACCTCTATTCCTAGGCCAAGCGATCCGCGCTTTGGGCGCACCCGGCGGCAGGCGAGCGAGACTTACCTGTGTGTGCTAGCGAGCAGACGATTCAATAGCCGCCCCTTTATTCTTATTTCAGTAGTACGCGGCGACGCTTGTTGGCGACGTCAACATTGGGGACTCGACACGGCCTGTCTACGACACTAGCTCTAATCGGCACTAGCTCTAATCGGCACTAGCTCTAATCGGCACTAGCTCTAATCGGCACTAGCTCTAATCGGCACTAGCTCTAATCGGCACTAG
>DATMRM010000486.1:0-2031 GCA_035566155.1 Steroidobacteraceae bacterium
GGAGTGCAAGTGTGCAGGTTAACCCCGACTCGGGAATGGACCACTATTTCGCAGCGGACGCGGTCGCTCCCTCGCACCATGACCGGGTGGGCGTCAGCTATTACCGCACCGAGCGGGTTCCGAACGAAAACGTGCCCGGCACTATCTTCGCCCCTGGAATGCCCGGCGTGCAGCAAAGCAACTCGGACTATGTCCTGGCGGGAGGTAGGGGCCTGAACGCGCCGTTCAGTTTCGTGGTCGTTTCGCCCGAATTCCCAGCCCCGGACGGCGTTCAGACCGGGTTCAATGGCGACTACAGTGGACTCTGCATCAACAAAGAGAACGAGGCGCATCCGCTCTGGTCGGATACGCGCAACGTGAACCCCTTCCCGCTGAACGGCTCGACCCATGACGAGGACATCTTCACCATGAGCGTTGAACTACCGGGGAGGTAATTGGGCACCGTCTTCGAGCGCAAAACGCGATCGAAGGTCGCCGAGTCGACAAATAAGAGAACTCGGCCTTGTGCCGGGTTTTCTTTTTTGTGGTGCACCCCCACCAGCAGGGCGCAGCCACTTGGAGGTGGAAGTCCTCTATAGACGGCGGTGGATGATTGGATGGTGGCCAAGGGCTCCGTCAAGACCGGCATGGATGCTGGATTCGAAGCGAGTGGGGCAAGGATTCACCGGCTGATCACCGCGCAAGCTGATGGCACTTCGGTGATCTTGAATCGGCCGCAACTGGCCGGACCCCGAAATCGCCGAGTCTGGTCGGATGCGGTCATTTAAAACTGCGTCGTGGCAGCATGGACGCTTCGTTGGCCGCCGGCCGCCGCAGAGATGATCGAAATCACGGTCGTAATATTCATCGTCGTCTACCTGGGGATGATCCTCGGTGGCCTGCCGGTCGTGCAGATCGACCGCACCGGCATCGCGCTGCTCGGCGCGATCGCGCTGATCGGCTTCGATGCGGTGAGCCCTGACGAAGCCGCGCGGTCGATCCACTTGCCGACGCTGATCCTGCTGTTCGCCTTCATGGTCGTGGCGGCGCAAATGCGGCTCAGTGGCTTCTACGACGCGGTGGCGCGCCGGCTGACGCGACTGCCGCTGACGCCGCCGCTTCTGATCGGCGCACTGATTTTCGTGGTCGCCGTGCTGTCGGCCGTGTTCAGCAACGACATCGTCTGCCTCGCCGTGGCGCCTGTTCTGATCGCCGCTTGCCGCGGCCTTCGCCTGGACCCGCGGCCGTTCCTGCTTGCGCTGGCCTGCGGCGCGAACATCGGTTCGGCTGCGACGTTGATTGGCAACCCGCAGAACATGTTGATCGGCCAGACTCTGCATCTGTCGTTCGGCGGGTACTTTCTCGAGGCGGTGCTGCCGGTCGGGGTGAGTCTGCTGGCGACCTGGATACTGATGCTGGCCTTGACGCGCGGCCGGTTCGTGGACGCGGCGGCCGTCGCGCCGCGCGTCGGAACGCGCGACAGCGAGGCGCCCGACGAGGGAGTCCCGCTGGACACCTGGCAGACGATCAAAGGTCTGACCGTGGCGCTGACGATCGTCGCGTGCTTCGTGTTTGGGCCCTGGCCGCGCGAGGTGGTCGCCCTGGCGGGAGCCGGCGTGCTGCTGACGAGCCGCCGCCTGCACTCGCGCCAGATGTTGGGCCTGGTCGACTGGGAGTTGCTTGTGCTCTTCATCGGCCTGTTCGTGGTCAACCACGCGCTGCAGAAAACCGGCGTCCCGGCACGGCTGGTTGCCGATTTGACTGCCACTGGGGTGTCCCTGCAGCACCTCGGCCCGCTGTTCGCAACGACCTTCGTACTGTCGAATATCGTTTCCAACGTGCCCGCCGTAATGCTGCTGCTGCCCGCCGTGGAACACACGCTGGCTGGCCCCACGCTGGCCCTGGTGAGCACGCTGGCGGGCAATTTGTTCATCGTCGGCAGTGTTGCGAACATTATCGTCGTCGACGTGGCGGCGCGGCATGGCATCAAGATAGGATGGCGCGAGCATGCGCGGATAGGCATCCCGGTCACACTCGCAACGCTGGCGATCG
>DATMRM010000487.1:0-3716 GCA_035566155.1 Steroidobacteraceae bacterium
GTGCAATTCTCCGAGCAGGATCGCGGTCAGACGCGGGCGAAAATCGAGAACTATCTGGCCGGCGCGATTTCGGGCGACAAGGCCACGCATACGATGTAGGTCTAGGCCGGTCTATCTAGTGCTCCAACCACCGCCGCACGGCATCCTGGGACACCCCCAGCTCCCGCTGCAAATCCTGCGCCAGATCGCCGCTGCTGACGTCGTGGGAATCGAGGCCGCGAGAGTCGTCCAGCTCGGAGCTGAGTAGACCCGGCCGTTCCCGCTCCAGCGCGTTGAGCAACGCGGCCTGCTTGCGAAACTGCCGCAGCAGGCTGCGGCTGTGCTCTTCGAGCCGTTTGTGATCGAGCGCTCGCTCGATGGTGGATACGAGGTCTGCCGGGTTGCACGGCTTGAGCAAGAAGCGATACACACCTCGGCCTCGTTGATCGCGCGTACCGCCGATTCGAGATTCCCCTCGCCGGTATGGATGATGAGAATCACGTTCGGGTACTTGCGCCTCACGGCCGCCAGAAACTCCGAGCCCGACTCTCCGGGCATCCGCTCATCGGAGACAATGACGTCTACGCGGTGCCAGTCGAGCAACTGGTTAGCTTCATCGGCTGACTTCGCGGACAGCACTTTGAAGTGCTCTTTCGGGCAATGTCTGCTTAGGAGAGTGGTGATGAGCGGGTCGCATCCACCAGCAGAATCATCGCGGTCGGCCTGGTCAACGTCATCTTCGTCCCCCGCGATCCTTTCGAATCGCTTGATTGGAACCTCGAATGCGCTGGTGCAGCGGTTCGTATGCTACCTCCGTCTGAGGCTGAACGAGAATAGGCTCGGGACAGCCCGGCACACTGCGTATCGCATCGGTAAGGAGCGCACGAGTTGCTTCGTTGAACATTCGACCTCTCTTCCAGGAGGGCGCGTGCAAACATCTACTGTGATTCTAGTCAGCGCAGCGACCGCGCTAAATCTCAGCGTGTGGTACTTGTCCCGGCCAACAACAAGCACGCGGCCGACTGAGTGTGGCACCGAAGCGGTGGCGTCCGACACCGCCGCCGCCTTGCCGAGCGCGTCCACTTCCATCAGCAGCGAGGAGGCGACCAAGGGCGCCGTCAAGAAAGTCACTGCGCCTGTGCTCAGTCTGCCCGCACTCCCGGTGCCCGACCAACCTTGGCTGAGTACCGTCCACGACGCGGCGCTGCAGATTGCGCAGAGTCCGAAAGTCAGCGATGCGCTGACGCTGTCCCACATCGAATGTCAGGGCTCGAAGTGTGAGATCAGCGGCTCGACCAAAGTTTCCAGTGACGGGCAGGCGCATGGTTCCTCGGATGTCGCCCGGCTCTTGAAAGCCATGAATGAAGGACAGGTCGCCGGAGGGGATACCGGCAGGTGGGCCGGAGTTACCCAGATTGCCGTCACATCGTCGGCAGTGAGGCGCTGGTGGCCTTCCGCCAGATCGAGGACGGCCTGGCAAGGAAGATGGTGATTACGCAGGGCACGATCACGACGGAAGCTCCCCGCATTGACGCGGATACCGCACCTCGGATCGAGCAGACTTGGCAGAACGCATCAGGACCCGAACCCCGCAGACCGGGAGCGAGCAGGCCCTCAGCGCTTGATCGAAGGGGTCCGGTCCGGCACACCCAACTACGAGGAGTGCAGCCCGGAGTTTGCGCAGGTCATGCGTACTCAGTTGCCTCGTCTGCACGCGACATCGGTGTGGCTGGGTGGAATCGTGGCGATTGAATTTCGGGGAGTCAGTAGCCAGGGGGCGGATATGTACGACGTTCAGCGCGAGCACGGACGCGCAGACTATCGTTTTGCGCTGGGCACAGACGGAAAGATCTACGGTTTGGCGGTGATGATGTCGTAGTTCAATGGGCTGCCGTCAGACACGGCCCAATCCGCGTCGGAACCGCCGCACCCGTACGCGACCGGGCGCCAGTGCTTCGCGCAGCGCGTCGAGTGCTTTCCGAGGGTTGCTCTTGCTGCCGCACATGAAGATATCGAGTGCGGCGTAGCGTCGTTCCGGCCAGGTGTGGATCGAGATGTGGGACTGCGCCAGCAGCGCCACGCCGGTGACGCCGCGGCCTACGCCGAAGTGATGCAACTGCAGCCGGATCATACGCACGCCGGACTCGGCGACGGCGTGTCGCAGCGCTCGGCGGATGCGCGCGACATCATCCAGCTCGGGTGTCTGGTACATCTCAACCAACCAATGTTTGCCGGCCGGTGCGACACTGCGACCGCTCATGTCGCGTGCACCTTGGCGCCTGGTCGCCCGAACAGCGTGGTGCGCCATTCAGGATGCGCACGCAGTCGCCAGATCAGGCCGTCAATCACATAGTGCGTCATCTGTGGTACCGCCAGCAGCGGTACCAGCAGACTCAGCGCGCCGATGCCCTGGATTTCCGGCAGCAGGCGGAATCCGGGGAAGAGTGCGAGATGCTCACGCCACACCAGAGCGTCCCAGAACCCCTCTTCGATAAATGCGAACAGCACCAACAAGCCGATGGCGAACGGCAGCAGCCTGAGTGTGAACAGTGACCAGGGGCGCTGCAGTTGCTGGTCGCGCCGTCGCTGATAGATGCAGGTCAGCGCCAGGTAGGGGACGCCGTGTGCGACCACATTCGTGAGCGTGAACACCAGATCGCCGTTGGTGATGACGATACCGAAGAACCAGGACAGGCCCGTGCCGAGCACGATCGCATTGCGCGGAATGTTGAACGGCTGAGCGCGAAGCCGAAGCCATGCTTCCTTCGCCAGGTAGGCGAGACACAGGGCGACATAGGGCGGCAGCGCGATGCTCCAGAGAATGTCCGGCAGCGGCAGGAAATCGCCGTCGATGAACCATACGAACTGGCGGGGCAGATGCGTGTGCCAATAGAGCAGCGGAAACAGCGTTGCTCCGTAGATCGATATCTGATCGAGCCGCCGGCACCAGACGGGCAAGGAGCGCTCGGCGCGCGCGTACAGCATTAGAAAACCATACTGCTGGCGTACGAAGTGAAACACGGCGGTATAGGCCAGCACTGTCCAGAAGCTCGCGGCACTCATCGAGTAGAGCAGTACGCCCGCGACCCAGGTAGTGATGGGGACGGCGATCAGCCAGCCGGACAGGTGCGCGCGTTCCAACGGATCAAAGTAAGTGCGATACACCGTGCTGTAGACGTGGGCGACGTCGATGCCAATGACCAGCAGTGCCCAACTCCACAGGCCCAAACCGGCTTGGGGCTGGCCGTCGAGGACGATCAGCAGTGCGACCGCGGTGGCGAGCAGCGCGGGACCCAAGATGAACGTGCCATCGATCGCGGCCGAATGGATCCAGGGCTGACGTACCGTGGGCGCATGCAGTGCGATCGTCATGCGAGTGACCGGGCCGCGAGCGTACCGGCGGACTGACCGCGACAGTAGGCCTCTTCGAAAATCGAAATCCCGCTCAGGTCCGAGTGCGCAAAGTAGATCGGCGGCTGATGGGCGGTGGCAGAGGCACGGGCGTCGCCCCAGATGAATCCCGGGGTAGGACGAATCATCGCGTGACCCCACACGCGTACGTCAATATTCTCGATGTGCCCGTCCAGTTCCGGATGCACCCGCAGCAGATCGGCGCTCACGAAGCCTTGCCACTGCGAGAGCGTGCGCTTCAACGCAGTGGTACGCGAGGTGGCTGGGTCCTGATCCGACAGCGGCCAGTAGTAAGTGATGACGGTGTCTCGGCGGGCTTGGGCGAG
>DATMRM010000488.1:0-4394 GCA_035566155.1 Steroidobacteraceae bacterium
GATGACGATACTCAAGAATGGCGGTGCCTCGACGCTGCAGGTTCTCGATCGCATCAAAGCCGTGCTGCCCGCCATCCGCCGGCAGGTGCCGGCGTCGCTCAAGGTCGATCTGATCGGCGATCAGTCACTGTTTGTGCGCGCCGCTGTCAATGGTGTGATCCGCGAAGGCCTCATCGCCGCGGCGCTGACCGGGCTGATGATCCTGCTGTTCCTGGGATCGTTCCGCAGCACCCTGATCATCACCATTTCAATTCCGCTGTCGGTGCTGACCTCGATCTTCTGCCTGTCAGCGATTGGCGAGACCATCAACATCATGACGCTCGGCGGGCTGGCGCTGGCGGTCGGCATCCTGGTGGACGATGCCACCGTCGCGATCGAAAACATCAACTGGCATCTGGAACAGGGCAAGGAGGTCGAGGCCGCGATTCTCGAGGGCGCGCAGCAGATCTCAGTGCCGGCGCTGGTATCGACGCTGTGCATCTGCATCGTCTTCGTGCCCATGTTTCTGCTGACTGGCGTGTCGCGTTTCCTGTTCGTGCCGCTGGCCGAAGCGGTGGTGTTTGCGATGCTGGCCTCCTATGTCCTGTCGCGCACGCTGGTGCCGACGCTGGCCAAGTACTGGCTGCACAAACACGGGCCGGAGCGCATCGCGGCCGGCGGGCGCAACCTCTTCGTCCGCTTGCAACACGCTTTCGAGCGCGCCTTCGCGGCTTTTCGCACCGGCTATCATGAGCTGCTGGAAAGCGCGTTGCATCACCGTGTCGGCTTTACGCTCGTGTTCATGACGATTGGCGCTACCGCATTTGCGTTGTTGCCGTGGCTCGGACGCGACTTTTTCCCCTCGGTCGATGCCGGGCAGCTGCGCCTGCACGTGCGCGCGGTCAGCGGCACGCGCATCGAACAGACCGCGATTTTGTGCGATGCCGTCGAGCGCGAGATTCGGCGCGTCATTCCGGCCTTGGAGCTCGACAACCTGGCCGACAACATCGGCATTCCCTACAGCGGAACCAATCTTTCCTACAGCACCTCGGCGCCGATCGGTCCGGGTGACGCCGATATCCTGATTGCGCTGCGCGCGGGTCGTCATCGCGCGACCGCGGACTATGTGCGGGCGCTGCGCCCGCTGCTGCGCGAGCGTTTCCCCGGCACAACCTTCGCGTTTCTGCCTTCGGACATCGTCAATCAGATCCTGAACTTTGGCCTGCCGGCCCCACTGGACGTGCAGGTGATCGGCAACGATGTCGAGGGCAATCGTGCCTTCACCAACCGTCTGCTGGCGAAGCTGAAGACCATTCCGGGGGCGGCGGATCTTCGCATCCAGCAGGACTTCGCTTACCCGCAGCTCGAGGTCAACGTGGATCGCACCAACGCGGCATTGGTCGGGCTGACACAGCTGAACGTGGCCACGGACGTGTTGATTTCATTGTCCGGCAGCCAGCAGACCGCGCCGACTTTCTGGATGGATCCGAAGAGCGGCAATCAGTACAGCGTCACGACACAGGCACCGCAGTATCGCCTGACCTCGCTGGATGATCTGGCAGCCACGCCGATCACGACCGGCAACGGCGGCGCGCAGCAGCTGCTGGCGAACCTCGCGACCATCACCCGCAGCGTCGGCCCGGCGGTCGTGAGTCACTACGATTCCAGACCGGTGATCGACATCTATGGTTCGGTGGATGGCACCGATCTCGGAACGGTCGCCACAGCCGTACGCACCATGGTTGACGATGCACGCGCCAGTCTGCCGCGCGGCAGTGACATCCAGGTACGCGGGCAGATCGAGACCATGCGCAGTTCGTTCAGCGGTCTGGCCTACGGTATGATCGCGGCCGTCGTGTTGATCTACCTGCTGATCGTCGTCAATTTCCAGAGCTGGCTCGATCCCCTGATCATCATCAGCGCGCTGCCCGCGGCGCTGGCGGGCATGGTGTGGATGCTGTTCGTCACGCACACCACCATCAGCGTTCCGGCGCTGATTGGCGCGATCATGTGTCTGGGGGTCGCGACCGCCAACAGCATTCTGGTGGTCAGTTTCGCGCGCGAACAAATGAATGCCGGACTGACCGCGGCCGCCGCTGCCCTGCGGGCCGGATTCGTGCGCTTCCGTCCGGTGCTGATGACGGCGCTGGCGATGGTGATCGGTATGTTGCCGATGTCTCTGGGGCTGGGGGAGGGTGGTGAGCAGAATGCGCCGTTGGGACGCGCGGTGATCGGCGGGCTGCTGTTTGCGACGTTTGCCACGCTGCTGTTCGTGCCGGTGGTATTCGCCGTGATCCACGAGCGCTTCACGCCCGGCAAGCGCCTTACATGAGCGAGCAGCCGGCGGATCATCCCAATCTGGGACGCTTGAAGCGCTTTGCGCTCTATGTGCTGATCGTCGCGGTGATCATCGCGGCGTGGGGAATCTTGGCGCGCATCAGCGCGCGCGCGGCACTGAAATCCGAAGCGGAAGAGGCCGCGGTTGCGGTCGTCGAGGTGGTGCAGCCACGGCACAGCGACGGTGCCAGCAATGAGCTCGTGCTGCCCGGGGATCTGCAGGCCTATAGCGATGCGCCGATCTATGCGCGCACCAACGGCTATTTGAAGCGCTGGTACGCTGACATCGGCAAGCACGTCAAAGCCGGAGAGTTGCTGGCCGAGATCGAAACGCCGGAGGTCGATGCGCAATACCGACAGGCCAAGGCGGATCTTGCGAGCGCACAGGCGAACAACCGCCTGTCGCAGACCACGGCGGCGCGTTTCCGCGAATTGCGCAAGACCGGACTGGTGGCGCAGCAGGATGCCGACAACGCGGAAGGCGACGCCGACGCCAAAGCGGCGCAGGTCGAATCAGCACAGCAGAACCTGGATCGTCTGCAGCAGCTCGAATCCTTCAATCACATCGTGGCGCCGTTTGACGGCGTCATCACGGTGCGGCGCATCGACGTCGGTTCGCTGATCACGCAGGGCAATACCACCGCCCAGGAGCTGTTTCATCTGAGCTCCACCAGCCGCCTGCGTGTCTACGTGCAGGTCCCGCAGGCCTATGCCAGTGTGATCCGTCCCGGCATGCAGGCCTGGCTGAGCACCTCGGAAAGACCCGATGAGCGCCACCCGGTCAAAGTGCTCAGCACCGCGCAGGCGATCGATGCGGCCACCCGCACGCTGTTGACCGAGCTGGCGGCCGACAACCCCCGGGGTGAGCTGTTGCCGGGCTCCTATTCGCAGGTGCATCTGCCGCTGCCGGTGGGCGTCGATCGCTGGCGCGTACCGGCCACCTCACTGCTGTACCGGGGTGACGGTCTGCATCTGGCGGTTGTCGATGCGCACAGTCATGTGCATCTGCACAGCGTGACGATTGGGAAAGACTACGGCGCGGAGATCGAGATCCTGAGCGGGATTGAGGGGCAGGACCGTGTGATCCAGAGTCCGCCCGACTCCATACTCGAGGGCGCTCAGGTGAAGGTGGTCGGGGGCAACTAGGGCTTGTCCGGCTCGCTGCTGCTTTGCCGGTAAACGGCGATGAAGGCGCGGGCGAAGCTCTCGAGGAAAAGATGGGGCAGGGTGCCACCGGGGGCATCCGTGATGCTGCGAAAACGCGCCGCCAGACCCGCCCAGTCAGCCGAGGTCAGGGCAGCGCCATTGGTCCGGGCGCCGCTCTGCAGCAGCGAGCGCGGTTCGAGCCTCGAGATGAAGTCGCTCAGGGCAGAATTCAGCGCGCTCATGGTGGCAAGGTCGTGCCGTCGGGTGCTCGCGAGCATCTCGCGAACCCACTGTACGGCGTCCAGATCGTGACTTTCATGGCCAAGCAGCAGCCGCAGCATCAGATCTTCGACCGGCAACCCGGTCAGGCCGATGTGCTGCAGCTCTTCCTTGCCCACTGCAACGTGCGCCTGCTCGCGGATCTCGCGCTGCGACAGCGCCAGGCCCTTCAGGCCCACCAGTGCCTCGCGCAACAGCACGCCGGCGAGCTGCAGCAGGCGCGCGGGCGAATCCACCTGCAGCTGCCTGGGGTCGATGCCGGCGCCGCGGCAGAACGCTTCGATGGCTGCGAGGGTCTCCAGTGCCCGGTCTGCGACCTTCGCCTGTCGATTGGCATAGCCGGGATTGAGCAGGTTATTGGACGCGGAGCGTACCCCGCTGTCGAAGGCCAGCAGACCCGTGTCTTCGGTGAGTGGCGCCTGGCCAAAGGCGCCATGCGGACGTATGCGGCTGTTGGAGCTGGTCGAGCCGGTGGGGGTGGGCATCGGCTGTGCTCCGTTCAGCAGGTCGCGCACCTGGAGCGAGGCGCCGATGTCGGGTCGTCCGTGCACCGGCTGTGTCGTGAACGGCTGGGCGCTTACCGGGAAGATTGAACTGGCCTCGGGAGCCTCCTGACCCGGCTCAACGTCGATGCTGACCCCCACCTGGTAATT
>DATMRM010000489.1:0-7331 GCA_035566155.1 Steroidobacteraceae bacterium
GCCGAGCAGGGCATGCTTCAGAACGAGCAGACCAAGCTGCAGACCCTGTATCAGGCGGTGCAGTCGCAGGCCGAGGTCTTGAGACAGCAGGCCCAGGAGCAGGCGATCGCCGACTACGGCAACTTTTCTACGCGCTTTGAGCCGACACCCTAGAGCGCTTAGCTACCGAACGCTCATGGGATTCTTCCAGACATTCTGGACGTGGTTGAACGCGCAGCTGGCCAGCTACATCAGCGATAACACGGCACGTGTGGCCAGCGCCATCGAGCCGGCCGTCATTGCTCTCGCGACGGTGTACATCATGGCCTGGGGCTACCTGCACCTGACGGGTCGCATCGATGAACCATTTTCCACGGGTCTCAGCCGCGTCATCCGCCTGACGGTGGTGATCGGGGTGAGCCTGCACCTGTGGCTCTACAACGATGTCATCGTGGATACGTTCTATCGCGCGCCGTCGCAGCTCGCGAACGCGGTGATTGGCGCGTCCGATCCCGTCGATACTGTTGACGCGATCTGGAACCGGGGCGGCGCGGTCGCGGACGTTCTCTGGCACAAGCAGGGGTTCGGCACAATCGGTTCTTCCATCATGGGAGCCGTGGTCTGGCTGATGGTCGGATTGCTGTGCGTCTACGTGATGTTCCTGATCTCGCTGTCGAGCATTGCCTGCGCGGTGCTGTTGGCGATCGGTCCCCTGTTCATTGCGCTGTGCTTGTTTGATACCACCCGCCGCTTCTTCGAAGCCTGGATCGCGCAGCTCGCCAACTACGCGCTGATCACCGTTCTGAGCGTGCTGGTATCCGCACTGCTACTGCACCTCGTGGAGTCCTATGCGGCGCAAACCGCTGCGCTCAGTACCGCGCTGAATATGGTTGATGCGCTCGACATGCTGCTGATGGCAGGTCTGGTGTTGCTGTTGATGCGTCAGATCATGCCAATCGCGGCGGGACTGGCCGGTGGCATTGCCCTCAGCAGCTTCAATTCAGTCAGCCGCTCGCTTGCGTGGGCCAGACCCGCGTCCAGAACGCTGGGTGGACTCGCTGTCGCGGGGTCCCGTTTGTTTACCAAAACGATCTACACCGATGTCGGTGGCGGCGCGAATGCCGGGCGGGCGGCGAGCTCGGAGGGCGCCATAAGCACTGCGGAGGCGGCCAACGCACTTTCCGGGAGGGACCTGTGACGAGGAGGCACTGGATGGTGGTATTGACGGTGTTGGTCCTGTGCGGCTGCGTGGTCCGGGAGGATCGGTGCCATCGCGCGCTGAGGCAGATCAATCCGCCGGCTGCGCATCAGCCGACGCCGCCCGAGGCGAGCCCATGAGCGCGCAACCGCGCTCGGGGAGCCTGGACGCCTATTTCGCCGAGGCCAGTGAATGGGACCGGGACCGTCGAGATGGTCTGCGACGCGAGGTGCGTATTGCATGGTGCATCACGATCGGCGCTGTGATCTGCGCAATCGCCGCCAGCGTGGCGCTGTTGCTCGCGATGCCGCTCAAGCGGGTCGACCCGTTTCTGATTCGCGTCGATCGCAGCAGCGGAGTCGTCGACGTCGTTCCGATCTTTGCCGGCGAGGCGCCGCTGGATGAGAGCGTCACGCGCTATTTTCTCACGCACTATGTCAGCGTCTGTGAGCGTTTCAATTTTTCGACCGCAGAGAGCGACTACGAGGAGTGCGGCGCCTTTCACAGTGCTCAACGAAACCAGTCCTGGTACGCATTGTGGAACCGGAGCAATCCGCGTTCACCACTCAACGTGCACCGGGACGGGAGTGCGGTCGAGGCGCAGGTCTCCGCCGTCAGCTTCTTTACACGCGCGAGCGGGATCTCGGACACCGCGCAGGTGCGATACCTGAAGCTCGAGCGTGCGGCTCCCGGCGCTCCCGAACGGATCACTCACTGGATTGCGACGATCCAATATGCCTACACGACGCCCGCCACGGATCCGAAGGTACGCCGATGGAACCCGCTGGGCTTCCGGGTGCTCGATTTCATCTCGGAAGCGGAGGTCACCGGTGAAATCGCTGCGTCGCCATCGCCGAAATCCGAGGTCGCGCCATGAGACTGGCAATCTGTGTGGCCTGCACCGTCGTGTCGTTGCCGGTAATGGCGGTGGACAGCCGCTTGAGGTCAGTACCCTACAGCGCCGATGAGGTCTATCGCTTGCACGGTGTCGCCGGCTATCAGATCGATCTGGAGTTCGATCCGGATGAGCGCTTCGTTGGGATCGGCAGTGGCGATGTCGAAGGGCTTGCGTTCGAGGCGCAGGGCAATCATTTGTTCATCAAGCCCCGGGCGATCAATGTCAGGACCAATCTGACGGTGCTCACGACACGTCGTACCTATCACTTCGAATATTACTCATCGCCGGCGCGCACCGAAATTGATTCCCAGGACCTTATCTATGCCCTGCGCTTCGTCTATCCCAAGCCAGAGAGTGTTCCGGCTACAGCCGGTGCCGCCATAGATGCCTCTTTGTCGCAGGCCTCGCCCCGACATGAGCACAACACCGACTACTGGTATTGCGGGCCTGGAGTATTGCAGCCGATTGAAGCGTGGGACGATGGGGTGCACACGCACTTGCACTTTAGTTCACGCATAGAGCTGCCTGCTCTCTTTGTCCGCAACGATGACGGCAGCGAGTCACTGCTCAACTTCAACGTCGAACACGACGAGGTCGTCATTCATCGGATCGCCCGCCGGTTCACCGTGCGGCGCGGGGCGCTGGCGGGATGCATCCTCAATCGGGGGTTTTCGGGGACCGGAGATGCGCTGGATACGGGCACCGTGTCGCCAGAGGTCGAGCGCGTGATCCGCTCGTCGGCAGGCGCGCCCTGATGTTGCTGGATACCACAGCGCCTGCAGCTCTGCGCGGAGATCGCGGCAAACCACTCGTCGCGAGAATGCTATCACTGCAGTCGCGCCTCAGCCATGTCCTGGCCATTGCGCTCATGCTCGCCATGGGCGCGGTATTTCTGTGCTGGTACTACGCACATATGCTCAGTCGGCCATCGCGCATGCGACAGAACGCGCAATCAAGCCTCGCTGCCAAGGCGAGCGGGGAGATGTCGCTGCCTTCGCTGGGACAGCTCGATCTGCCCCAAACCCCGCCGTCGCCAGCTCCTACGCAAGCGCGCCCAGTGCCGGTGCCGAGCGCGCTCTTGATGCCGGCAACGTCTGAGACCGCTGTGCCCGCCGCCAGCGCGGTGATGGGCGGTCCGGCGGTTCACGCCACGGCGCTGGAGCGCAGACTATCTGGTGCAGCCTTCGCCTCGGGTGGACGCGATGCGTCGCCTGCCGCCTCTGGCGTTGCAGCGCCTCGGCCGACTCAAGGAGAGGCTCAGTCGAGCGACACGCTATCGACGCTGCTGGCGTCAGATTCCACTTCCGTCGTGAGCGCGCGCTGGGTAGCCGCCCAACGCATGTTGCTACCGAAGGGAGCGTTCATTGACTGCACGCTGGAGACGGCGATCGATTCTTCGCTTCCCGGACTGACGACCTGTGTGACGGCCACCGACACCTTCGGCGCTGACGGGCGGGTCGTGCTGTTGGAGCGGGGTACCAAACTGGTGGGTGAAACACGCGGACAGCTCCAGCAGGGGGCTGCGCGCGTGTTCGTCCTTTGGACGGAAGCTCGCACGCCCGCCGGAGTCAGGGTGCCGTTGGATTCGCCAGGGTCGGACGAGTTGGGCCGATCGGGCCTGCCTGGCCAGGTGGACCGACATTTCTGGGAGCGCTTCGGTGCCGCCATTCTGATCTCGACGCTCGATGGCGGCGTCCAAGCCGCGGTGCAGTCCGCGAGCCGAGGCAGTGGAACGGTGATTTACAGTCCGAGCGGTCCTCAGGATGTCACCAGCGAGGTGCTGAAGGGAACGCTGGGCATTGCACCGACGGTCATCAAGCACAACGGCGATCGTATTCAGATCCTGGTTGCCCGCGACGTGGACTTCAGTCGCGTGTACGAGTTGCGACATGCCGTCGCTGAACCCTGAGACGCTCGTTGCCGACCGGGTTTCGAAAGCTCCAGAGCATACGGCTCTGGCCTTGATGCTCGAGCCGTTGCGCGGCTTTCTGCGCAACTCGGCGATCACAGAGATCTGTATCAATCGTCCGGGTGGGGTGTTCATCGAGACACACGCTGGCTGGCAGCACGAATTGGTTCGTGAACTCGACCTGAACTGGTGTCATCGCTTCGCCAAGCTCGTGGCCAACCACACACGCCAGCGAGTGGATTCCACCTCGCCGTTGCTTTCGGCCTCTCTTCCCAGTGGTGAGCGCGTGCAACTGGTGCTACCACCAGCGACGACCCCCGGGTCGGTGGCTATCGCCGTGCGACGCCCGGCCGATCAGCTCTGGTCGCTGTCGGAATTGGCGCAGCGGGGATTGTTTCGCGCGACGCGACGGGCCGACGCGAGCCACAGCCGATTGGAAACTGAATTGTCGAGATTGCTGTCGGCGGGTCAGTTCGAAGCATTCCTAAGCCTGGCGGTTCGCAGCCGACTGAACATCGTTGTCTCAGGTCCAACCGGCTCCGGCAAAACGACCTGTACCAAAGCGCTGATCCGCGAGATCCCTGCCGCCGAACGACTCATCACGATCGAGGATGCCCGCGAACTCGTGCTCGACCGCCACTTGAACCACGTGCGCCTTTTCTATTCGAAGGACGACCAGGGGCTGGCGCGCGTGACACCCAAGCAGCTGATTGAATGCTGCCTGCGAATGAAGCCTGATCGGATCCTGCTCGCAGAGTTGCGAGGCGAGGAGGCCTTTGACTACCTGCGAAGCGTCAATTGCGGGCATCCCGGATCGATCACCAGTGTGCACGCAACCAGCGCGGAGCTGGCCTTCGAGCAGATGGTGTTGCTCGTCAAACAAAGCCAGGCGGGCAGGGAACTCTCGAGGGCGGACATCAAGGGACTGTTGCATTTGTCGATCGACGTGGTGGTGCAGTTCGATGCCCGGGCGCACGAACGCTTCGTCAAGGAGATCTGGTACGAGCCCTCCTTGAAACATCGCGCCCAACGGTAGCTGCGCGTATATGGACTTGGTACACGGGTGGGGCAGCTGGTGGTTGGGCTACGCGGGTGTGCAGGCGCCGATGGTGTTTGCGATGGCGCGCGCGAAGGCCTCCATGAACCGACTGCTGTTGTCACCCTTGGCCGCCGTGCCGGCAACCCTGGCAGCCAGCGTTGGCTTTTCTATTGTGAGTCCAGGGCTATCCGGCGCGGGATTTGATGCTGGCAGCCTGATGCAGCTGGCAACGGGAATGGGGATTGCGATCGGTACCGGTTATCTGTCTGGCCGACTATTGAGCCGTCCCACAGTTGACTCGCGGATCGACATGCGCGGCAGCAGCGTCAGCCGCGATCGCGGCTGGAACGAGGCCAAGGAGGCGGTGCGAGCCGGAGAACTCGCGCTTGCCGGTGCGCGGGTGGCGGCCGCGGACGAGACCAAGCACTTCAAGTTCATCGGCACGACCGGCACGGGGAAAAGTACGGCCATCGCGCGAATGCTCGAGCGTGCCCTCGCGCGTGGCGATCGCGTCGTGATTGCAGATCCCGATGGCGGCTATCTGCGTCGGTTCTACAACGCAGAGCGCGGCGATGTGATTCTCAATCCGTTCGATCAGCGCTCAGTCAAGTGGGATCTGTTCGGCGAGATTCGTCAGCAGTATGACGTGGATCAACTAGCACGGTCGCTGATACCCGATCATCAGGGCGATGACCGAAGCTGGCGCGGCTATGGGCGAACGTTCTTTAGTGCGGTCGCGCGTCAGGCACATGCCATGGGTGTGCGGGATGTCGGCGAACTATATCGACTGTTGACGGTCGCTGACAGCGCTGAGCTTGCGAGCTTGACCCGCGGGACGCCAGCGCAGCCGTTTCTCGAGCCGAGCAACGCCAAGATGTTTCATTCGTTGCGGTCGGTCACCAGCTCCGCGGTCGCATCGCTGGAATATGTCGCGAATCAACGCTCGTCGCCGTTTTCGATCCGCAACTGGGTCGATCAGGAGCGCAAAGACACCGGCGGCGCGCTCTTCATTCCGTATCGCGCGGGCCAGATCGCGGCGCTGCGCTCAACGATCTCGGCCTGGGTGCGGATCGCTATTTTTGCGGCGATGGATCGGCCCGAGGGCGATCAGCGGCTGTGGTTCGTGGTCGATGAACTGGATGCACTAGGACCAATTGATGGGCTGAAGGATGCGTTGGCCAGAGTGCGCAAATTCGGAGGACGCTGCGTGTTGGGGTTTCAATCGGTCGCGCAGGTCGCAAGTACTTACGGTGATGGTGAGGCACATACCATTGTCGAGAACTGCGGCAATAGCTTCATTCTACGCTGTTCGGCCAGCGAAGGAGGCGGCACTGCGCGTTTCGCATCGGTTCTGATTGGTCAACGCGAGGTTCGGCGAACGACACTCTCTCGCAGTACGCGTGACACGGAACTGTTTGGTTCGTCGACGACCAGCGATCATCTCAGCATCGAGCCGGCCGTGATGGACTCCGAGATCGAACAGATTCCGGACCTATGCGGCTATCTAAAGCTGGCGAGTCGCGCCGACTGGCTTCGCGTTCGAATGCCGGTACCCGCGCCACGCACCGCAGCGTCTCCCGAAACGCACGCGTTCGTCCCGGCACCGGTCGAGCCGCCCAGCATGGGTCGTACCGCCATCCCTGAATCGAACACACCCTCGCCGGATTTCGCGGCGGCGTCCGCCAAGCCGCGGCGTCGCGCGCGGACCAAGGTCGCACCCTCAGAGGCCCTCACCGACGCATCAGCGCCGGCTAAGCGTCCACGGCGCGCCGCGCAGACCCCGGGATTTGAGCCGTGACCGATCTCCCGGCGGCCGATCCCGATACCCTGAAACTCGGCATGCTCCTGGAGGCTGCGCAGAGCCATCAGGAGCTCGCGGATGACAGTCTGAAGCGGCTGCAGGCGCACACACAGGGTCTCGATGGTGTCGTGCGCGACGAAATCCGCCGCGCGCTGATCGCGGAGCTTGGAGATCTCGTCGAGCATTTGAACCGCGCAGCCTATTCGCTCAGAGCTCTCAGCCGGGTGGCACAGCTGCGCACGGTGTGGTGCGGAGCCGTGTTGTCCGCCTGTCCAGCGCTGGTGGTGTCTTTGCTCGTCTGGTGGTGGCTACCGTCCGGCGATCAGATCAGTAAACTCCGCATCCAACAACAACAGTTCGCCGACAACCTGGAATACCTGAGGCGCAACGGTGCGCAGATCGATCTGCGCCACTGCGGCAATCCGGCGCGCCTTTGTGTCCGAGTGGACCGCCAGGCAGGTGCCTTCGGTCAACAGGCCGACTACCTGATTGTGCAGGGCTACTGAA
>DATMRM010000490.1:0-13571 GCA_035566155.1 Steroidobacteraceae bacterium
GCCCAGTCGCATCACCGGTACCAAGAGCTTCTATCAGCGTCAGCTCGCCACCGCGATCAAGCGCGCGCGCTTCCTGGCGCTGCTGCCCTATACCGATCAGCACTGAGGCCTGCAGCCATGGAACTGATACTGCTGCAGAAAGTCGCCAACCTTGGCAACATCGGCGATCGCGTCAAGGTGAAGTCCGGTTACGGCCGCAACTTCCTGTTGCCCAAGGGCAAGGCAACGCTGGCAACTGCGGCCAACGTCGCGCGCTTCGAGGCGCGGCGCGCGGAACTGGAAAAGCTGGCGAACGATGAACTCACGAGCGCGCAGCAGCGCGCCGCGGCGCTGAAGGAATTCAAGCTGACGATCACAGCCAAGTCCGGTACCGAGGGCAAGCTGTTCGGCTCCGTGGGTACCGCCGACATTGCCGAGGCAGTCACCGCCGCGGGCCATACGCTCGCGCGCAGCGAGGTGCGCCTCCCGGGAGGTCCGCTACGTGCCCTCGGCGAACACTCGGTACACATTCACCTGCACGCCGATGTCGATCTGGAGCTTCCAGTCATCATCGTCGCCGAAGAAGCGGGCTGACGAGGGGGCCGTCGCGTGAGCACTCCGCTGCGCTCACGTCGCGACGGCGGCGCCACGGGAGCCGAAGGGCTGGTTCCTCCGCAGTCGGTCGAGGCCGAGCAGTCCGTGCTCGGCGCACTGCTGATCGATACCCACGCCTGGGATCAGGTCGCGGACATCGTCACCGCCGCGGATTTCTACCGTCCTGATCACCGGATGATCTTCGAGGCGCTGGGCGAGCTGGTCGCGGCCGGCCGGCCGGGCGACGTGGTGACGGTTTCCGAGCAGCTCGAGAGACACGGTCGTCTGCTCGACGCCGGCGGTCTGGCCTATCTGGGCACACTGGCGCGCGATACCCCCACTGCAGCCAATGCCCGCAGCTATGCGCAGATCGTGCGCGAGCGGGCGCTGCTGCGACGTCTGCTGGAAGCGGGGCGCGAGATCGCCGCGTCGGTCTTCGACGAGGAAGGCCTGTCGGCACGCGAGCTGGTGGACAATGCCGAGAAGCGCGTGTTTGAAATTGCGGAGATGGGCTCGCGCGGCCGCGACGGCGCCGTGCGCGTCAGTGCATTGCTGCCGCCGCTGATCGACAAGATCGATGAGTGGCATACCAATCCAAACAAGCTACGCGGACTGGCGACCGGATTCACCGATTTTGATAGGAAGACCGGCGGTCTGCGCGGTGGCGACCTGATCATCATCGCCGGCCGACCTTCGATGGGCAAATCCACGCTTGCGGTCAACATGGCCGAATATGCGGCGATCAATCCCGAGATCCGGGCCAGGGTCGCCATCTTCAGCATGGAAATGCCCTCCGAGCAGATTGTCACGCGCATGCTGGCCTCGATCGGTCACGTGCCGCTCAACAGCATGCGCACCGGACAGATCTCCGATGACGATTGGGTACGCATTACGTCCGCAACCAGTCAGCTATCCGAAGCACGCATCTTCATCGACGAGACCCCGGCGCTGACGCCGACCGAGCTGCGCGCGCGTTCGCGGCGCATCGCGCGCGAGCAGGGGGGACTGGATCTGATCGTCATCGATTACCTGCAGCTCATGCAGGTTCAGGGCAACACGGAGAATCGCGCGACTGAAATTGCCGAGATCTCACGCGGCCTGAAAGCCCTGGCGAAGGAACTGGACGTGCCGGTCATCGCGCTGTCGCAGCTCAATCGCGGCGTCGAACAGCGGCAGGAGAAGAAGCCGGTGATGTCGGATCTGCGTGAATGCGTCACCGCAGACACGCTGGTATGTCTGACCGATGGACGGCGTGTTCCGATCCAGGAGCTGGTCGGTACCGCTCCGGAAGTCTGGTCATTGAATGCCTCCCAACGACTTCACGCGGCCCGCGCCGACAAGGTCTGGCACGTGGGCCGCAAGAGCGTGTTTCGCGTGGAGCTTGCAAGTGGCCGGAACATTCGGGCGACCGCGGAGCACCGGTTGCTTGCCGGCGCCGGCTGGATGACAGTGGGAGAGCTGAAGCTCGGCGAGCGGCTTGCGGTCGCGCGCCGTATTCCGCCAGCAGCAAAGCTCGCGAGCCGGCCTGACAATTGGCTGATGGCGGGTGTGGGCGCGTGGCTCAAGCGCGTCAGCGCGCCAATGCAGGGACAGCGTATCTCGCGAACTCAGATGGCGAATATACGACGCCGAGCCGTATTGGATACGCAGTCCGCGCCATCGGGCGCGCCGGTTTCGGAATACGCGCACATTCTTGGTGACGAGAAGCCGCACGATCTTGCCCGCAACGACATTTTCTGGGATCGCGTCACTGCGATCATCGCCGAGGGGGACGAGGAAGTTTACGACCTTACCGTGCCAGGTCCGGCCAATTGGCTCGCGGATGGCGTGATTACTCATAACAGCGGAGCGATCGAACAAGATGCAGATATGATACTTCTGATATATAGGGACGAAGTCTACGATAAGAATACGACTAAGAAGGGCATGGCCGAGATCGACCTCGCCAAGCACCGCAACGGCGAGATTGGCCCATTTCTGCTGACCTTTCAGGGTCAGTACACCCGCTTCGTCAACTACGCGCCCGACACGTACGCCGAGGGCGTATTGCGGTGATGCGGCTGATTCGCGCGCGCATCGACAGCGCCGCGTTGCAGGCCAATCTCAAGACGATACGAAGCCACGCGCCCAACAGCCGTGTCATGGCGGTGGTCAAGGCCAATGCCTACGGCCACGGCCTGGTACCCAGCGCCTTGGGGCTGATCGATGCTGACGCATTCGCTGTGGCGCGGCTGGAGGAGGCGATCGCGCTGCGTACCGCCGGCCTCAAGCACCGCATCATGCTGCTCGAAGGCGTGTTCGATGCCGCTCAGCTGGCGGAAGCCGCGCGACATCACCTGGATCTGGTGATTCATCAGCCCCTACAAATCGAGCTGCTGGAATCGCATCGCGGCTCACAGCGCTGGTGTTTGTGGCTGAAAGTCGATACCGGGATGAACCGCCTCGGCTTCCGACCCGAGCAATTTCACGACGCCTGGCGGCGGCTGCAGGCGTTGCACACGGCACCGATGGAACTGCGCGTGCTGACGCATCTGGCCTGCGCCGATGAGGCGGATGAGTCCATCACCGCACGACAGCTCGCGCGCCTCGCGCCGCTGATCGCGGGCCTCGATGTGGAGCTCAGTATTGCCAACTCCGCTGGCATTCTGGCGCAGCCCTCGACGCACAGTGCCTGGGTGCGACCGGGACTGGCGCTGTACGGAATCTCACCTTTCCCCTCCAGGCTCGGCTCGCAGCTGGGACTGAAGGCCGTGATGACACTCGAGAGCCGCGTGATTGCCTTGCGCGATGTCCTGCCCGGAGAACAGGTGGGCTATGGCGGAGTATGGACGGCACGGCGACGCACGCGCGTTGCGATTGTTGCCGCAGGCTACGGCGATGGCCTGCCGCGCAGCCTCCCCAACGGTGCTCCGGTTCTCATCGGAGGGCATCGCGGCTCACTGGTGGGGCGCGTCTCCATGGACATGGTGGCCGTCGATGTGACGGATCTGCCGCCGATACCCATCGGTGAGCGCGTGGAACTATGGGGACCGCATCTGGCGGTCGAGGAACTGGCACGGGCCGCAGGTACCATCCCGTATGAGTTAGTGTGCGGTGTGAGTCAGCGCGTACCGATCGAACTGGTCTAGAGTTCGTCCGTGGAAGCCCTGGTGCAATTCGGTACGCGCCTGTACGACCGCGTCGAGCGGCTGGTGCGTGCTGGGCTCATTGCCGCCCGGCACCGGGAGCTCAGTGGCATCGTCTTCTGGGCCGCGCTGATCGGCATTTGTGGTGCCTTCACCGGGGTAGCCTTTCGGGCCAGCGTGCGCCTGGTGCAGCGTCTGTTGACCGGTTCTTCCGCAGGCCTGGTCGAGACCGCGGAACTGCTGCCCTGGTGGGCGCGCATCATGGTGCCGACCATCGGTGGCATTTGTGCCGGGACGCTGCTGTGGGCGGGACAACGCATCCTGCGGCAGTCGCGTACCGTTGACTATATGGAAGCGGTGGCCGTGGGCAACGGCCAGCTCAGCAGTCGCGCCTCGTTGCTGCAGGCCACGTCCTCGTTCTTCACGATCGGATCGGGAGGGTCGATCGGTCGCGAGGGACCGTTGGTTCAACTGGCAGCGACCGTCGCATCGAAGATCGGTCAGTGGACTCGAGCGCCGGTCCCACGCCTGCGTCTGCTGGTGGCTTGCGGCGCCTCGGCCGGCATCGCCGCGGCGTACAACGCTCCGATCGCCGGTGCACTGTTCGTGGCGGAAGTGGTGCTCGGCTCGATCGCCATGGAGAGCTTCGGCCCTCTGATCGTGGCCTCAGTGGTCTCGGATGCGACAACGCGACACTTCCTTGGATACGGGCCGGTCTATTTGGTCCCGCACATCAATTTTGGCGCGACCTGGGAGCTGGCGCTGTATGCGCTGCTCGGGATTTTTCTGGGACACGCAGCACCGCCGTATCTGGCGCTGCTCGATAACGCGCGCCGGCGCTTTCGACGACTGCGCTGGCCACTGCCGGTCACGCTGGCGCTCGGCGGCTTGGTGGTTGGAGCGATCTCGGTGGGCGTGCCGCAGGTCTGGGGCAACGGTTATAGCGTCGTGAACGACATGCTCAACGACAAGCTGTCGCTGCAACTGCTCGGACTGGTCGTGGTGGCCAAGCTCATCAGCACCACGGCATCGGTGGGTTCGGGCGCGAACGGGGGAATCCTCACGCCCACGTTGTTCATGGGTGCGGCGTTTGGAGCCTTGTACGCGCACGGACTGCACTTCGCCCATCCGCAGCTCAGCTCGCAGATCGCGGCCTATGCGGTAGTCGGCATGGGCAGCTTTCTGGCCGCGACCACGCACGCACCCCTGACCTCAATCCTGCTGATCTTCGAAATGACGCTGGACTATGAAGTCGTCCTACCGTTGATGCTCGCGTGCGTTACCGGTCACTACGTGGCGCGAATCTACCGGCAGGGTGAATCGGTCTATACGCGTGCGCTGAAAGCCAAAGGTCCGGGGGAAAAGGAAGAGTGGAACCTGCGGCAGATCACCGCACTGATTCGTCCCGCGAGTGTGCAGGTGCACCGTGACTCACTGCTGGGCAATGCCATCGATCGACCGCCAGGCAGCGCCAACAGTGCTTATGTGGTGGATTCGCAGAACCAGCTGGTCGGCCAGCTGGACATCGCGGGCGTGAAGCGTCAGCTGCGCACCACGCCGGCAGGCCCGCTGGCGTTGGTGGCTACCTATATGCAGCCGGCACCACCGGTACTCACACCCGAGATGCTGTTGGGAGATGCGCTGGATGTCTTCCTGGCCTATCGGGCGAAACAACTACCGGTGGTCTCCGGGCAGTGGAGTCCGATTCTGATCGGCGAAGTGTCGCGCCACGACCTGCTGCTGGCGCTGCAGGACCGTATGGCGGAACGACCCAATCAGGTGCCGGCGCATTAGCGCCCCGACGCACTAGCCTTCGAAGAACCCCATCTTCACGCCGGCCAGCTGAATCACATCGTTGTCGGCGAGCTTGCGGGCCTGAGCCCCGATCGGCGCACCGTTGACCAGCGGGAAGTTGTCGGCCTGTTCGGCATCCACGTGCACGATGAAGAACCCTTCGGAACGACGCGTGATGGCTGCAACCTGCACGCCAGGGCGTCCGAGCGTCGTCAGAGCTTTGGTCAGCTCCAGTTCGCGTCCGGCAAAGGCACCGGAGAGCACCTGAAGCTTTGCTTTCCTGAGTGCGGGAGCGCCATTGGCGATCGCGCGCCGCGCGCCGGTCGCCGAGGTATCCGTGGTGGCCGCGCGCACCTTGTCTACCGGTCGCGCCGACGGCTGAATCACCATCGTCTTTTCAAAATCGTCCTGTGCAGCCTCGTCCTCTTCGACGAAACGTAGCTGATGATGGCCGGCGGTGATGACGTCCCCGTGCTGCAAAGCATGCTTCTTGATGAGCTTGCCGTTGACGTAAGTGCCATTGGTGCTGTTCAGATCCTCAAGGAACGAATCGTTGAGGATGTTGATGATCAGCGAGTGATGGCCGCTGACTGCGGGGTTATCGATGCGAATATCGTTGTCAGGAAGGCGCCCGATCGTGTAGCGCTCCTTGTTCATGTTGTATTCGGCGAGGACCGCACCGTCGAGACTCAGAATCAACCTAGCCATGCATTTAGCCTCAGGTAGAGCTGAACCAGCCCAACATCTTGTCAAAGATACCGCGTGGTGCGGGGAAAGATTCCAGGATCTCCGCTACCACGACCGAGATGTTGTCCCTTCCACCGTTATCGTTGCCCAACTGGATCAGCTGTTTAGTGGCGGTCTCAAGGTTAGCACCAAAGGTGCTGATGGTTAAGTGGATATCGTCGTCCTCGACCATGTCCGACAAGCCATCCGAACAAATAAGATACATGTCGCCCTTCTGAACCGGGTGCTCCTGCACCTCTACTTCGACGTTTTGCTCCACCCCTAAGGCGCGGGTCACGTAATTCTTGTTGGCTGCGCGCTGCGCCTCCTCGGGTGAGTAGAAACCGCGATCCACCAGTTCCTGCAATAGGGAGTGGTCCATCGTGATCTGCTCCAGGTCGGCCTGGCGCAATCGGTACATGCGCGAGTCGCCCACGTGGGCGATCGAGATCCGGTTGTCGAAGAACAGGGCGCCGACCACGGTCGTGCCCATCCCTTCACATTGCGGTTGCGAGCGAGCGGTCTGGAAGATGATCTTGTTGGCCCGGACAATTGCATCGCGCAGGATGATGGATGCGCGAGTCAGGCCCGCTTCCGAATCGTGTACGCGCAGATCCTCGCGTTCGACCGATTCACGCACCAGTCCAACGATAGTCTTGACCGCGATGCCGCTGGCCACTTCGCCCGCGTTGTAGCCGCCCATGCCGTCGGCCAGAACCATCAGGCCGATATCAGGGTCGTAGGCAATGGTGTCCTCATTGTGATCGCGGACCCGACCGGTATCGGTCTGCCCTACGACCTGAACTTTCCCCTTGAGGCTCATCCGGCCTCGTCCTCGCGGCATGGTTGTTCGCTTCGTCAAAACTTGAACTGTGTCACAGTCGTCGTTCGTGATGTCTCATACCGCACCTGTCCTGGGTCGGAGCGGCAAGCGCGTAACTTAGCATCGTGGCTCATCCAATGCGCGCCTCTGATCACAGTTGCGGTGGAACCGGGCGGGGGGTGTAGCATCCGCGCCTTGGCACGAACTCAAACACTCTATGTCTGCCGCTCCTGCGGTGGTGAGGCCGTCAAATGGCAAGGTCAGTGTACCCATTGTAAAGAATGGGACTCACTCGAGGCAGTGACCGCAGTTCGCGGGGTCCGACAGATGACCGCTTCCGAGGCTGTTGCCGGCCCGCTGCAGGATGCGACCGAGAATACTGCCTCCGCGGTCAGGCACTCCTTCGGCTTCAGTGAGCTCGACCGCGTATTCGGCGGCGGGCTGGTATCAGGGTCGGTCACACTGCTCGGCGGCGAGCCGGGCATCGGTAAGTCCACCCTGTTATTGCAGGTCGCCGCAGCGCTTTCCAATCAGCAAAAGACCCTCTACGCCAGCGGCGAGGAATCGACGGCGCAGATCTCGCTGCGGGCCCGGCGTCTGCAGCTCAACGCCCCGCAGCTGGCATTGCTCAGCGAGCATTCGCTGGATGCCATCCTTGGGTTGGCCGCTGCGCGCAAGCCAGACCTGCTGATCGTTGACTCCATTCAGACCATGCAGCTCGCGGCGAACGAGGCCAGCGCCGGCTCGCCGGCGCAGCTGCGCGAGTGCGCGGCCTTGTTGGTTCGCTTTGCCAAGGCGAACGCCTGCGCCGTGATCATCGTCGGACACGTCACCAAGGATGGCAGCATCGCCGGTCCGAAGCTGTTGGAGCATCTGGTGGACACGGTGCTCTATTTTGAGAGTGATGCCGGCAGCCGCTATCGGATGCTGCGGGCCACAAAAAATCGCTTCGGTCCGGTCAATGAGCTCGGTTTTTTTGCCATGAGCGACGCAGGACTGAAAGAGGTCAGAAACCCTTCCGCGATCTTCCTATCACGTCATCCCGAGCCGGTGCCCGGCAGTGTCGTGATGGTTGCGCGTGACGGTGGCCGGCCCATGCTCGTCGAAGTACAGGCGCTGGTCAGCCGCGCCGGCTTCGGAGCTCCGCGGCGCGTGGCGCAGGGGGTCGATAGCAACCGCGTGTCGATGCTGCTGGCGATCTTGAGTCGGCATGCCGATCTGGCATTGGCCGACTACGATGTGTTTGTCAATCTGGTTGGCGGTCTCGACATTGCCGAAACCGCCACCGACTTGCCGCTCGCGCTGGCGCTGGCATCGAGCCTGAAAGATCAGCCGGTGCGCGAATCGCTGGCGGCCTTTGGCGAACTTGGGCTGACCGGCGAAGTGCGTCCCGTCGCCTACGGCGATGAGCGGGTGCGGGAGGCGGTCAAACTTGGGTTCAGCCGCGTGATGCTGCCGCGGGAGAATCTGCCGCGCACACCGCCCGAGGCAGTCTCGCTACAGCCGGTGTCGCGTATCGCTGATGCGCTGAGCCTCGCGTTTGCCTGAAGGACTCACCGGTCCTTGGACGCGGCCCGGACCCTGACCGTGCGGATCGCGTTGTCCGCGATCTGCAGCACCTCGAAGTCGTAGTCACCGATGCGAAGCGCTGTGCCCGGCGGCGGGATGGTTTCGAGTTTCTCCAGCAGCAAGCCGTTCAGCGTGCGTGGGCCGATGTCGGGCAACTGCCATCCGAGCGATCGATTGAGCGCGCGGATCGTGGCCGACGCGTTGACCAACCAGTTGCCGGCGGCATCGCGGCTGACGTCCTTGTGGGTCACGGTTGCCGGATCGTTGGTGAATTCGCCGACGATCTCCTCCAGGATGTCCTCGAGCGTGACCAGTCCCGCCACATCGCCGTACTCGTTGACCACGAAGGCGAGGCGGCGGCGAGTACGCTGAAACTGCGCCAGCTGTTGGGTCAGCGTGGTGCCTTCCGGCACGAAATAGGGTTCACGCGCGGCCGCGATCTCCAGCATGCGCTCGCGAGTCAGTGAGCCGCGCGCCAGCTCCTGCGCGACGCGCTTCATGTGCAGCGTGCCGACGAGGCTGTCCAGTTCGCGGTGATAGACCGGCAGGCGCGAATGTGGGGTCTGGCGCAAACGATCCAGAATGTCTTCCCAGCTCACATCCGCGTCGATACCTGCGATTTCCTGGCGCGGAATCATGATGTCATTCACTGTGGCGCGCTCGAGGTCGAGGATCGACAGCAGCATCTGGCGGTGTCGTGCGGGGATCAGTGCGCCGGCCTCGTTCACCACTGTGCGCAGTTCATCGGCTGACAGCCCGTTGCCGCCAGCACTGGAGCGCGTCACACCAAACAGTCGCAGAAAACCCTGCGCAACGTAGTTCGCGAGCCAGGTCACCGGCCAGGTGATCCACAGCAGCAGCCGATAGACATAGGCGCAGCGCAGCGCGACGCCTTCTGCGTGGACCGCAGCGAAGATCTTCGGCGCCAGCTCGCAGAACACGATCACGACAACGGTCAGCAATACCAGCTCGAACACGATCGCATGCGGCAGTGCGCTGCGCAGTGCCAGCAGGGTCGCCACGGTCGATGCGGCGACACTGGCCAGCGCCAGGATCACCAGATTCGCCCCCAGCCAGCGATCCGGTTGCGCCAGCAGCTCTTCGAGCAGTCGTGCGCGCCGCTCGCCGAGCTCAGCGCGATGACGGATGCGGTAGCGGTTCACCGACAGCATGGCCACTTCGGTGCCCGAGGAGAAAGCGATCACCAGCAGCAGGCCGAACAGGATGAGGATCAGGACGATCGTCGGCGATTTATCCACGCGTCTCTTATAATCGGTAGCCCGAAAGCTGTATAGGCCGCCGCATGGCGCGGCGCCATGGTGGCAAATCCTTGGAAGCGCTGTTGGGTCGTGCGCTCAGATGCGGGGTGTCATGTTTGACAAGTTGACGGAACGCCTGGGTCGCGCGGTACAGACGCTGCGTGGTCGCGGTCGCCTCACCGAAGAGAACATCGCCGAGACGCTGCGCGAGGTACGCATGGCGCTGCTCGAGGCGGACGTCGCGCTGCCGGTCGTCAAGACTTTCATCGACAGCGTGAAGGCTGAGGCGCTCGGTGCGGAGGTGGCCGCTAGCCTGACGCCAGGTCAGGCCTTCATTGGCATCCTGCACCGCCAGATGGTGGCATTGCTCGGGCAATCGCAAGCGGGTTTCGCCCTTAATGTGCAACCGCCTCAGGTGGTGCTGCTGGCAGGTCTTCAGGGTGCCGGCAAGACCACGACCGCCGCCAAACTGGCCCGCTGGCTGCGGGAGTCGCACCGCCGACGCGTGCTGCTGGTGAGTACCGACGTGCGGCGACCGGCCGCCATTTTGCAATTGCAGCGTCTGTCGGAGAGCGTCGGCGCCGATTTCTTTCCGAGCGACTCGAGCCAGGCACCGGCCGCGATTGCTTTGGCGGCGCTCGACGCCGCGCGCCGTGGCGTCTACGAAACACTGATCATCGACACCGCGGGGCGATTGCACGTGGATGCCGAACTGATGGAGGAAGTGCGGCAGATCGATCGCGCCGTCTCATCGCATCAGCGGCTGTTTGTCGTGGATTCGATGGCCGGTCAGGACGCCCTCAATGCGGCGCGCGCTTTCAGCAGCGCACTGGAGCTGACCGGCATCGTGCTCACCAAAGCCGATGGCGATGCGCGGGGTGGCGCGGCGCTGTCGGTGCGCCATGTCACCGGCAAGCCGATCGTGTTCTTAGGCGTGGGCGAGAAAGTCGATGCCCTGCAGCCGTTTGATCCCGAGCGCATGGCCACCCGCATTCTGGGGATGGGCGACGTGGTCTCACTGGTGGAAGAGGTTACCCGCAAGGTTGACGTTGACGAGGCGCAGAAGCTCGCCCGCAAGGTGGTCTCGGGCAAGGCCTTTACGCTGGTGGATCTGCGTTCCCAGCTCGAACAGGTGCGCAAACTCGGCGGCCTGTCGGCGGTCATGGACAAATTGCCGAGCCAGTTGGCAGGCAAGGCGGCCGTCAAGGGTGATCAGGCCGATCGCGAGCTCAAGCGCCAGATCGCGATCATCGATTCGATGACCCGCCAGGAAAGACGTCAGTCGGGGATCATTGACGGCTCCCGGCGGCGACGGATTGCGTCCGGGGCCGGTGTCCAGGTCCAGGACGTGAATCGCCTGCTCAAGCAATTCATGGACATGCAGCGTCTGATGAAGAACATGAAGGGCGGAAAGCTGGCGCGCATGATGGCGGGTCTGAAGGGCGGCATTCCCCCGGGGATGCCGCCTCGCCGCTAACAGCGATCGCCTCGGTATAAGCCTTTATTCTGGCGGCGGATTTGCGTAGAATCCGCGCTCTTTTTTGGACCCTACCAAAGTTCGATTATGGTCACTATTCGTCTGACTCGCCGCGGCGGCACTAACCAGCCTTTTTATCATGTGGTCGTTACCGACAGCCGGGAACGCCAGGGCGGTTCGAGCCTTGAGCTGGTGGGTTATTTCAACCCTGTGGCCCGTGGCAAGGAAACGCGTCTGAAACTGGATTTGGACCGTATCGATCACTGGATGAAGCATGGCGCGCAGACCTCGGAGCGTGTGCGTCACCTGGTCGCCGGTTACCGCAAGGAAGCCGCGAAGCAGGTAGCCGCCGCCTGAGCCGCTATCGGGTATTGGGCCGGATAATCGGGCCGCACGGTGTTCGCGGCGCTCTGAAGGTCCTGTCGTACGCGCATCCGCCGCAATCGCTGTTGCAGTACCGCAGTTGGCGCTTGCGTCGCGCAGATGGCGGCGAGGATGAGTACCGGGTGCTGCAGTCCCAGTGGGACGGGCACCTGATGCGCGCGCAGCTGGAAGGTGTCGCCGATCGGGATGCCGCGCAGCGGCTGCGTGAGCGCGAGATTCTGATCGAGCGCGATCTGATGCCGGCGGCGGGTCCGGGTGAGTATTACCGCGAAGACCTGCAGGGCTTCACGGTACGCAATCTGGAGGGGGTCGTGCTGGGAACGCTGCAATACTTCCTCGAGGCGCCCGCCGGTGCGTTGATGGTCGTGAGCGGCGAGAGGGAGCGCTGGTTGCCGACGACGGCACCGTTCCTCAAGCGCGTGGACCTGGAGCGGCGCGAAATAGAGCTGGACTGGCCAGCGGACTTCTAGCGATGCACATCGAAGTGGTAACGCTATTTCCGGGGCTGATCCAAGAGGCGCTGCGCTACGGTGTGCTGGGACGCGCGATCGAGCGCGGGCTGCTGCAAGTGGAAACGGTCGATCCGCGCAGCTTCACGCACGATGCGCATCGCTCGGTCGACGATCGGCCGTATGGGGGTGGACCGGGCATGGTGCTGACGCCCGAACCGCTGTGCGCGGCGATCGCTGCCGCGGCCGAGCGCTCGCCGCCCGGAAGCGTGCGAGTCGCGCTGTCGGCGCAGGGAGAGCTGCTGAACCAGGCACGGGTGGCGCAGTGGTCGCAGCGGCCGGGTCTGATACTGATCGCGGGCCGCTATGAGGGAATCGACGAGCGGGTGCTGCAGCTGTCGGTCGACCAGGAGATATCGATCGGCGATTATGTGGTTTCGGGCGGGGAGATGCCGGCGCTGGTACTGATCGATGCGCTGGCGCGATTGCTGCCGGGTGCGCTTGGATGTGCGCGCTCGAATGTGGAAGAGTCGTTCGACACGGGATTGCTGGACTGGCCGCACTACACGCGGCCCGAAATTTTTCGGGGGCAACGGGTGCCGGAGGTACTGAGCTCCGGGGATCACGCCGCGATTCGTCGCTGGCGTATGAAACAAAGTATCGGCCGCACCTGGCTGCGAAGGCCGGAACTGATCGGCAAGACGCCGCTCGACACCGAGCGCAGGGTCTTGTTGGAAGAGTTTTTGATGGAGCAGCTCGCGAAGGCGGCTGACAACTGAGGAGACAACGATGAGCAACATCATTCAGACATTGGAAGCCGAGCGCATGACCCGCAAAGTGCCGGCGTTCAAGCCCGGCGATACGGTCGTGGTGCAGATCAAGGTGGTCGAAGGCGACCGCGAGCGGGTGCAGGCCTATGAAGGGATCGTGATCGCGCGCAGCAATCGGGGCTTCAATTCCTCGTTCACAGTGCGCAAGGTGTCACACGGTGAAGGCGTGGAACGCACCTTTCCGATTCATAGTCCGAGCATCAGCGAAATTTCCGTCAAGCGTCGGGGCAGTGTGCGGCGCGCCAAACTGTATTACCTGCGCGATCGCGCCGGCAAGGCCGCGCGCATCGAAGAGAAGGTTTAGCGCCACCCTGTGCACGCTCTCGGTCGCATCATCTACGGCGTCTGGCGCGGCCTGGATGTGCTGCGTCGTTTCCTGCACCTGCTGGTGCTGCTGGCGCTGTTCGGGATCCTAGTCGGCGCGCTGCGCCAGGTGACGCCGCGTGTGCCGGAGAAAGCCGCATTGGTGGTGCGCCCCTCGGGCGATCTGGTGGAGCAGATCAGCGGCGAGCCGCTGGCGCGCGCACTGAGTGAAGCGCAGGGTGGCGGCATGCCGCAGACC